>NZ_ACJM01000011.1 GCF_000174415.1 Dethiobacter alkaliphilus AHT 1 | reverse complement strand
TTTTTTTGTGGACGGAGGGACAGGTTTATTTGTCCACACCTGAGACAAAGGGGACAGCGTTTTTGTCTCACACCGGGCAAGGGGACATCTGCTAAGACAGCAGATCTACTGCCCACATTTCATTTTGCTTGCTTTACATCAAGTATTGGTGGTGATGTCGAGAGTTTCCGTTTTTGCCAGGCTCTCGCTTATCAGTGCCTCAATATCAAGGGACGCTTCCGCTTCTTCCACATCTGCCAGGCGCGGTCTGGTGGCGGGGAAGTCGGGCAAAAAGACGGTGCAGCAGTCCTCATACGGCCGGATGGAAATGGGGTAAGTATCGATGCGCCGGGAAATGTTCATGATTTCTTCCTTATCCAGCCCAATAAGCGGCCTGAACACCGGAATAGTGGTAACCTTTTCAATAACATTGATACTTTCCATGGTCTGACTGGCCACCTGTCCCAGGCTCTCACCGGTAATCAGGGCCAGCGCGCCGCGCTGCTCGGCCAGCCGTTCAGCGATACGAAACATCATGCGGCGCATCAGGGTCACGGTTAGCCTCTCCGGAGTTTTCAGCCGCAGCTCTTTTTGGATTTCGGTAAAATGGGCTACATGCAGGCGGATTTTCCCGCCAAAGCGTGTCAACTCCCGGCAAAGGTCTATTACCTTTTCTTTGGCCCGGTCACTGGTAAAGGGGAAGCTGTGAAAATGGATGGCCTCCAGGGTAACGCCCCGCTTCATGGACATCCACCCGGCCACCGGGCTGTCGATGCCTCCGGAAATCAAAAGCAGGCCCTTGCCTGCCACACCCACCGGCAAACCGCCGGGACCGGCAATGGTACGGGTATAGATGTAGGTTTCGTGCTCTCTTATCTCCACTTCCAGTTTTATCTCCGGATTGCGCACATCCACTTTCAAGTCAGGGATGTTAATCAAAAGGTGCGCGCCAACTTCCCTGCTTACTTCCGGTGATTTATAAGGAAAACGCTTATTGGCCCGTTTGGTCTCCACCTTAAAGGTTACCCCGGGACGGGTGATTTTTTCAAACTCAGCTTTGGCCACCGCTTTTATTTCATCCAAATCCAGCGGGGCAATGGCCACCGGACTAATGGAGACAATACCAAAAACCTGCGATAAACGGGCAGCTACCGCCTCGGCATCACCGTCCACCACCTCTACAAAGTTTCTGCTGTAAGTCTGATGGATGCGGCAGTCAGCCACGTCCAAAAGTGCCCTCTTAATATTTTTGGTCAAAGTGTTTTCAAAGAATTTTCGGTTTTTCCCTTTCAGGCCGATTTCACCGTAACGCACTAAAAATAATGCCTTCATTTTTTTACCTCCGCGTCATCAGGCGGATGCTCTCCACCGTCTGCTCTAGTATTTCCAGTGTCTGGTCAATATCTGTTTCCGTGTTCAAAGAAGAAAAGCTAAAGCGCAGGGATGCGCCGATTTCCTCTTCCTTCAACCCCATGGCCAGCAGCACATGGCTGGGATCGGGCCGATGGGAGTGGCACGCCGAACCGGTGGAAATATAGACACCCTGCTCTTCCAGGGCGTGGACCAGCACCTCGCCCTTAATCCCTGCCACCGTAACATTGAGAATATGAGGTGCATCTTCACCTGAACCATTATGAGTGACCTCAGAAATATGTTCCTCTAAACCGGCTAAAAACCGGCTTTTCAGGTTTTGCAAATGCTCAAAATTCTTTTCCCGGCTCTTTAGGGCCAGCCTGGCCGCTGCAGCAAAGCCGGCAATGCCCGCCATGTTTTCCGTACCGGGCCGCAAGCCGTCTTCCTGACCGCCGCCGTGCAAAAGCGGTTCCAAATGAACACCGTTGCGGCGCCACAGGGCACCGGCACCTTTGGGGCCGTGAATTTTATGGGCAGAAAAGGAAACCAAGTCGGCATGCCAGGCCGACGGACGTACCGGCAGCTTGCCAAAGGATTGTACCGCATCCACATGATACAGAACATCACTGTTTTTTTCTTTGATTCGCCGCCCGATCTCCTCCACCGGCTGAATTGCACCCACTTCGTTGTTAACATGCATCAGGCTCATTAAAATGGTTTCAGCACCGACGGCAGCCGCCGCATCCTCCGGATTTACCTGCCCTGCCTGATTCACATCAAGATAAGTCACACTAAAGCCCTCATCCTCCAGAGCACGAAACGCATACAGGACCGAGGGATGTTCAATTTTACTGGTCACCAGATGATTTCCCCGCCGGCGGTTACGCCGGGCTGCTCCTTTGATGGCCAGATTGTTGGCTTCGGTGCCGCCGGAGGTAAAATAAATTTCACTTTCCTTTACCCCGCAGCCGCCGGCTATTGTGCGACGAGCCTCAGTTTTAACCCGCTCCGCCGCCACGCCCATACGATGCAGAGAAGAGGGATTGCCGTATTCTTTTGTAAGAACATCCTGAATAACCCCTGCCACTTCCGGCAAAACCTTTGTTGTGGCACTGTTGTCCAGATATATTTCCCGCATGATTAAGCCTCCAAGATCTTACCGTATCATTCTACGAGTCCATACCAATTGCAAAATATTGCACGGTTGTGTCAGAAAAGCACGCTTACTCGGGTCCCTTAGGCGCGTGCTTTTCCATACTGGTTTCCTTAGCAGCTTCGCAAATTGCGAAGCGTTATAATTCATACCAGTGCAAAAAAAGGTCCGTCCCCGTTTTGCAGCCGTTTTGCACGTTTTGCAAGAATGAGAAAGCAGGCTGTATGTATTATACAGCCTGCATATTATTTTACCATATTTTTCTCGGAAATATTGATTTTTTTTAGAATTCCCAGCCGCGGACCTGAAAATATTCCCGTAGGTTTTCCTCGATCTGCTCCCGGGAGAGAGGGGGAGTGATACGGCCTTTGGGGCCGGGCAGGCTTTCTGTATAGAAACGTTTGGGATAACAGTAGTCCTGAGACGTTTCTCCTTCCCGCACATTAAAGCTGTGCTGCAGGTCCCACACCCTTTGGGCAGCAGCATATACCATATCCTCATCATACTTCCTGCCGGTTACCGCCGTTAATGCCCGGGCGTAAAAGTCCGGGCCCAGCGAGCGCAGCACCGGCGGCCGGATACAAAATCCCACACAGTTAATCAGGGCAATCAGGTTTTCTGCATAGACCAGCATCCGGGGCAGGTTCACTCCCTTCGGAGGATCACCAAAAATTTCTTTTTTTAGTGTCGCAGGCATATCCAATGCTTCAATATGCTCAGGATCCACACCCAACGGTTCGGTGCGATGGTCCACCAAAGGCTGCAGCACCGCTTCCACCGGAGAGCGCCCGCGCAAGCTGTCGCCACCCCGGGTATTTGTCAGGTAACCAAAGGTAAAGGTATCGCATTTGGGGCGGGGATCCTTAACCGGCATCTCTACGCCTTTAACATGCATGGCATAAGGTTCACTGCCGGGGATCTGCTGTGAAGCCCGCTTGGCCCCTTCTGCCAATAAATTACCCATACCTTCACGGCCGGCGATTTGCAACAATAACCGCGATACCGTATTATAGTCTCCCCACTGTGGCACAAAACCCAGATCCTCTGTGGTTACCAATCCCTTATCGTATGCTTCCAGCAGAAAGGAAACACTGCCGGCTGCAGAAATTACATCCATGCCGTTGATATTACAGATATCCACACAGCGGAAAATCTCCGGAACAGATGTCATCTCCAGCTTGGCGCCAAACTCCATCACAAAGGTGACTTCCAGCCCCCGTGTTTCCAGGCCCTGATGCGGCCCATCTTCTTTTACCCGGGACCAGTGGGCACAGGCAATGGGGCAGGAAAAACAGGCCACATCCCCCTCCTTGTATTGCTTTTCAAAGGGTTTGCGCCCCCGGGTCTGCGCCCAGTCTGCATATGATCCCACGGTGAAATTCCTGCCGGGTAGCGCCCCTCCTGCATCAAAGGGGTCGGCCACCACCATGCTGCCGTAGCGTTTCATGAAACCAAAACTGGGTTCCTTCTGCACCCTGTCAAATGCTTCCCGGCGCAGTTTATTAAAGGTTTTTATATCCGCTACATCCACCGTGCCGCTGCCGCGTACCGCCACGGCCTTAAGGCGCTTAGAACCCATTACCGCTCCCATGCCGGTCCGGCCCCAGGAAGCAAAGTAGTCATTCTGTATGGAGGCAAACCGCACCAGGTTTTCACCGGCGGGACCAATAACGGCCACATGAAAATCATGGCCCAGCCGGGCTTTAATTCTGTCCGTGGCCTCCCAAACATCAAGCCCCCACAGGTCATCAGCCTGCTCCAGGCGCACCTTTTCATCATCTATTACCAACATCACCGGCGTTTGCGCTGCCCCCAGAAATGCCAGATAACTAAAGCCTGCATACCGCAAAACAGCACCAAATGAGCCGCCGCCGTTTGCGGTGCCGAACCGCCCGGAAAGCGGTGATTTGGCCGTAACTTCCGTGCGACAGGCTGTGGGTAAAAGAGTCCCCACCAGAGGGCCTACGCCAAAAAGCAGGGCATTTTCCGGACCAAGCGGGTCTGCACCGGTAGGCACCAGATCATAAAGCAACCTGGAGTTTACCCCCAGCCCGCCCAGATACATTTCTTCCGTATCAGCAATATCTTTACGGTACATGCTGCCCTCCGTAAGATTTACCGTCAGCAAAGTACTCATGCTCCTGCCCCCTTTGTTTCTCCGTCTCGTTTGACCAGTGCTTCTCCGGGACAGATGGAAACGCAGGCCAGACAGCCGGTACAGCGCTCTGCATCCAGAATCATGCTGCGGCGAAACAGCTTTTCGTCCACTTCTATGCAAATGGCAGAATCGGATAGCCGGTGAGTTTTACTCCCAGTCCAGGCACAGGCCAGCATGCAGAGCCGACAGCCGGTGCATTGAGACACTTTGTAATCTATTATAACTTTAGATGTCACGAAAGCCACCTCTTTGTGTGAAAATTTAGACGCTTAAATATATGCTGCCGCCAACAATTTTATCTCCTACTTTAATTTAGGTAATAACTTCTACAACACCGGAAAAATCCCTGCTGCCCCTTTGTCATAAAGCGCCGCTTTGGGGTCATACTAGCAGCATGAAACGGAGTGGTTTTTATGAAAGTAGCAATTATGGGCGCCGGACTGGCCGGCCTCAGCTGCGCCCTTACCCTGGAGAAAAACGGCATAAGTCCCACTGTCTTTGAATCACGGTCACAGGTGGGTGACCGTTTTGTTAACAGCGAAATTATTCTTTCCGCCCTCTGCCGGCCGCACCGGGATCCACTGGCATACCTGGCTGATACCTATGGCATCTTTTTGCATCCGGTGGGCCACATCAGCGAACTACTGTTGTTTTCAGAGCATGAGAAAGCTGTTGTTAACGGGCAGCTGGGCTTTTCCACCATCCGGGGGCGTGATGCGGATTCCTGGGAAAAGCAACTGGCCAGGCAGGTAAAAAGTGAAATCGTCTTTAATTCCCGGCACGCCTATGAAGACTTGCTGGAGGAATATACCCATGTGGTGGTGGCCACCGGTGACGGCGCCTATGCAGAGAAAATGCAGAACTACCAAACCGACCTCACCGTAACCATAAAAGGTGCCACGCTGGAAGGCTCCTTTAACCGGTATGCGGTGGCGGCCTGGCTTGATTCCCGCTATGCTCCCCAGGGCTACAGTTACTTTATCCCTTATTCAGAACATGAAGCCAACCTGTCCGTGGCTTTTCCCGACTATCCGCAAAATGAAAATGTTGATGCGGATCAACTGTGGCAGCACCTGCATGAAACTGTGCGCCGGGATCTGGGACAGGAACTTAAAATCACAGATTCCTTTTCCATTACCGGCTACGCCATCGGCCTCTGTAATTACCCCCGGCTGGGAAACACCTTCTTTACCGGAAACTGCTTCGGAGCCATCATGCCCTTTTTGGGTTTTGGCCAATACCCGGCAATTCTCACCGGAATCTACGCCGCCCTGGATCTGTGCGGAAAAGGCCGTTACGAAGACTTAACCCGGCCGCTGCGCAAAAGTTATCAAAATGCCCTGGCTTTGCGCCGCTCGCTGGAAAAGCTGGACAATAAAGGCCTGGACCTGGTTGTCAAAGCGCTAAATACCAAAGCTGCAGAGCGGCTGTTTCACTCCCGCTTCGATTTCTTAAAAGGAGCCGGGATGCTCTTGCGCGCGCTGCCTGAACAATAAGAAGAAAGGTTGCCCAACTGCGCAGACAGCTGGTGCAACCTTATTCGTCCTGTTTCTTTAGCGTTATGGTTTTCTTCCCGTCTGAGTACAGTATTTTGAGCCCCTGCTGCTTTGCAAGCCAGGCAAAGGTATCTTCACTGAAGAAAGTTACATGGGTGGGATCACGCCTGTACCACCAATTGACAAATGCTTCCGGGCCTTGGTGGAAATTGGTCATAACAGCCAGAGTACCACCGGCCTCCAAAAGGAGCAGCAGCTTCTGCCACACTTTCCCGGGCTCATAGACATGTTCCAGGGCTTCGGTACTGGTCACCAGCCGGTAAGGGCCCTGCGGCTCCTGTGGGGCATAGTACGGGTCATACACATCAGTCCTAAACCCTCTGCGCTCCAAGAGCACCTGCAGAACCTGACCCGGACCACACCCAAAATCCAAAGCACGCCCATTCGGATACACATAGGGGAGCACCGCATTACTGATAAATTTTTCAAACATCTGCACATACCCCGGATTATCCAGAGTATTGTTGTGTGTTTCGTAGTGCTCTTTTTCCTGCTCTGCATCCAGGCGAAACTTAGGAGCGAGAAAAATGAGGTCGCACTCCCGGCAATGGTAATACCCGGGAGCTGCGGCCTCTATTTGATGTATAGATTTAGTTTCACACAAAAGGCAATTAGTCATTTGCCGTCCCCGCTACAGTTTTTCCAGTTATAAGATAGGAATTTGCTTTCTTTGTGGTCATACAATATCACAGATACAGGAGTACGACAACCCCGTTCTATTACAAATTATACCATAGTGTAAGCCAATACGCGTTGTCGCAATCTGTTCATCCTTTTCCTATCAGTGATGACAAAAAAATATTTCATCTCGGATTACATCGTAAGAATTCACTGTTTTTAGGCATAGCTATCCTGTATGATGAAAAACCAACGCCAAAGGATTTGTGATGGTAAACCAATCGGAGAAATGACACCCCCCCCCCCGGTACCAAGCTTGCCTTGAAAAGTATTAGTTGAGTGTTAAGAGGCTAAGGGGTGCCAATTAGTAACATGATAAATACAGCAGGCTGTGAGGAAAAGGGTGAAGGTTGGGAAAATGTAATGCCGGCCCACGGGCCGGCATTTGTTATTGTTTCATTTTTCCGGAAGCTATATCCTCGAAGTAGTGGCAAGCTGCTTTGTGACCGTCTGTCATGCTGGTGGATGATCTTAGTTCCGGCACTTCTTCAGTGCATTTATCGGTAGCAAACGGGCACCGTGTATGGAAACGGCAGCCGGAAGGAGGATTAATCGCAGACGGAACATCTCCTTTGAGGATGATTCTTGTTCTTTCTATATTAGGATCGGGAACCGGTATAGCCGACAGGAGAGCTTTGGTGTAAGGATGCTTAGAGTTTTCAAACAGGGAAAGCTTATCGGCAATTTCCACAATTCTTCCCAGGTACATTACTATTATTCTGTCTGAAATGTGGCGTACTACACCAAGGTCGTGAGAAATAAAGAGATAAGTTAACTGAAATTCTTTTTGCAGCCTTTTTAAAAGGTTTAATATTTGTGCCCTGATTGAGACATCAAGTGCAGAGACGGCTTCATCGCAGATAATGAGTTTAGGGTTTAACGCAAGTGCACGTGCTATGCCGATTCTCTGTCTTTGCCCGCCGCTAAACTGATGTGGGAACCTGTCGGCCTGATAGCCTGCCAGGCCCACCGCTTCCAATAATTCAACAACACGTTCCCTTCTTTGGTTCTTTGGTACTATATTTTGGATATGGAGTGCTTCTTCTAATATTTGGGCTATGGTTTGGCGGGGGTTAATAGATGCGAAAGGATCCTGAAAAATAATCTGAAGGTCTTTACGAACTTTTCTTAATTCTTTTTTGTTCAGAGAAAGCAGGTCTTTCCCGTTAAAGATAACTTTGCCTGCAGTGGGCTCTTCAAGTTGCAGGATTGCTCTGCCGGTAGTAGATTTTCCGCACCCGGACTCTCCCACTACGCTGACTGTTTCACCTTCATAGACGGTAAAGGAAATATCATCAACAGCTTTGACATGGTTAACTGTTTGTCCGAGAAATCCGCCTTTTATGGGAAAGTACATCTTTAGGCCTTCTACTTTCATGAGTTCTTTACTCAACTCATAGTACCCCCTTTTTGCCTTTCCACTCATCTGAATAAGCCCAGCATCTGACCTGGCTGTTTCCGGTACTTATTAATTCGGGAAACTTGTCTTTGCAGATATCCCGGGTGTAAGGGCAACGGGGAGAAAAGCGGCAACCATTAGGTATTTCTGTGAGATTTGGAACGGAACCTTTAATGGCCTCCAGTTCTTCTTTGTCAATATCATGACGGGGAAGTGAATTAAAAAGACCTAGTGTGTACGGATGTTTCGGTGTGGCAAACAGTGTTTTTACATCAGCGTATTCCACCACACTACCGCAATACATTACTGCCACATTGTTGCAAGTTTCAGCCACAACTCCAAGGTCATGGGTAATCATTACAACTGCCGTGTTCAGTTTTGACTGAAGGTCCTTAATCAGCTCAAGTATTTGTGCCTGGATAGTTACATCCAGAGCAGTTGTGGGCTCATCGGCAATAAGGAGTTCGGGATTGCATGCAAGTGCCATGGCAATCATAACCCTTTGCCTCATGCCACCGGATAATTCATAAGGGTACTGATGAATTCTTTTTTCAGGGGAAGGAATTTTAACTAGCTTAAGAATCTCGATTGATTTTGCCAAAGCCTCTTTTTTGCTTATCTTATTGTGTGCCCGAAAGGTTTCTCTGAGTTGCTCCCCGATTGTTAAGACCGGGTTTAAAGAAGTCATAGGTTCCTGAAAAATAAAGGAGATTTTGTTGCCGCGAATTTTCAGCATTTCTTTTTCAGTTTTCTTTACTATGTTCTGTCCGTTTAAGATGATTTCCCCGCCTGTGATTTTGCCAGGTTTTTGAATGAGGCGCATTACAGACAGTGCCATGACGCTTTTGCCACATCCTGATTCACCCACTACACCCAGTGTTTCACCTTTTTGCACTTTCAGGGTGACTCCGTCAACAGCCTTAACTTCACCGTCATCAGTAAAAAAAGAAGTTTGCAAATTATTAATTTCAAGTATAAGGTTGTTATTTTCCAATTGCTACACCTCTTTCCCAGCAAAACACTAGTTAAAATCAATACGTTTATTTAAGTAACGGTAAGAGATATCAACAAGCATATTTACAAAGACAAAAATTAAGGCAAAGACAAGAACGGTACCCTGTACTACCGGAAAGTCTCTTGAGTTGATATTGTCAACAATCAGTCTCCCCATGCCGTTAATGGCAAAAACTGTTTCTGTCAGGATAGTACCCGAAAGCAGCATGCCAAGTTCCAGCCCCACAACGGTAACAACAGGAATTAATGCGTTTTTTAAGGCGTGCCTGTAAGTAACCACTCTTTCACTTAGCCCTTTGGCCCTGGCGGTGCGAATATAATCCTGGTTAATTACATCAAGCATGCTGGAACGGGTCATTCTGGCTATGATGGCAGCACCTGCGGTGCCAAGAGTTAAAACAGGAAGAATGCTTTGCTGCCAGGTTCCCCATCCCGATGGAGGCAGCAGCATGTACTCTACTGAAATATATCTAATAAGCATCAGTCCAAGCCAGAAGTTTGGCATTGATAGTCCAAACAAAGCAACAAGCATAAGCAAGGTGTCACTCGTTCCGTATTGCCTGACTGCTGAAACAACGCCGGCAATTAGGCCAATAAAGACACTTACTACCATACTGTAAAAAGCCAGTTGGACGGTTGTCCAAAACCTTGGCCTGATTTCATCTATAACCGGTCGGCTGCTGCGTACCGATTGTCCCAAATCTCCCTGCAAGAGATTACTCATATATCTATGGTACTGAACATGGAGGGGGTCGTTTAACCCAAGTCGTTCTCTCATAAGTTCAACCTGTTCAGGCGGGGCATTTTCACCGGCTATAAACTGTGCCGCATCTCCCGGTATCAAGTGCATTAGAGAAAAAACCAGGATTGTAACACCTATGATGACCGGAATAGTTTGTAACAGTCTTCTTATTATGAAATGAAACATATTCATGGCCTCCTATGCTTTGGCTTTTGGATCATAGGCATCCCGTAATCCGTCTCCAAAAATATTAAACGCCAGTACTACAGTAACGATTGCCAAACCGGGAAACAGGGCTACATGGGGATAGTCAAACATGTATCTTCGTCCCTGGCTTAGCATGGCGCCCCATTCAGGAGAGGGCGGCTGAGCCCCCAGACCGAGAAAGGAGAGACCACTGGCGGCCAGAATTGAGATTGCAATTCTTATTGTTGCCTGAACAATTATAGGCGAAATAATATTTGGTAATATATGTTTAAAGATAATGCGCATATCACTGGCACCAAGGGCACGTACAGCATCTATATATTCCAGTTTACGCACAGACATGGTTGAACCCCGTGCTATCCGGGCAAAGGCAGGAATAGAAAATACGCCTACAGCAATAATTACATTTGTTACACTCTTGCCCAGCACACTGACCAAAGCAATTGCCAGTAAAATACCGGGAAAGGCAAGTAGTATGTCTATCAGTCTCATAAGAACAGTATCTATCATTTTGCCGTAATATCCTGAAAAAACCCCCAAAGGGACACCGATCAGCGCACCGATAATAACAGATGTAAAACCTACATACAGGGTAATTGGCATGCCGTAAATGATACGGGTAAATATATCTCTGCCGTTATGGTCTGTGCCGAACCAGTGAGTTGCCGAGGGGGTTAACAGTTTCTGCGTAAAGTCGACCCTTACAGGGTCGTGCACAGTAAAAAAAGGCCCGACAATGGCAACTATAATAAAGAATAAAAGTAAGTAGCCCCCAATGAGCGCGGCCTTGTTCTTTTTTAATCTCTTGTAAAAGGTTTGGTATCCAGAAAGATTTTTGATTGCTTTGGGAGTATTGACCGGAACACCTGTTACTGCTTTGCTCAATTTTGCTCATTCCCTTCTGCTATGTAATATTTAATTAAATAAATATTTATTACACAGGCATATACAAAATTATATCAGGTATAGTATAATTGATAAAGCAGCAATTTAATAGTCTGAGTTTTTAGTCTTTGACAAAATTATCCACAAAATCTTAGTACTATTTAAGTGCTGCGCCAAAAATATAATACATATATAAGGGGGAAAGTGGAATGGTAAAATCTAGAAAATTATTGCTGATTGTTTGCATGGCCATGGTACTTTCATTGCTGGCCGCATGTGGACAGGATGCAGACCCGAATGGCGATTCGGAGACACCACCGGAAGCTTCATCTGGGGGAGACTTAATTATTGCAACTTTGTCAGATGCAGTATCTCTTGACCCGCACGGTTCCAATGATGTTCCGTCATCCAACGTAGCCTTCAACATCTACGAGTCACTGGTTTATTTTGACCAGGACAATGTATTGCAGCCTTTGCTGGCTACCGATTGGGAAGCAGTTGATGATTTAACCTGGGAGTTTACCCTGCGCGAAGGGGTCAAATTCCATGACGGCACTGATTTTAACGCAGAAGTTGTCAAAGCCAACTTTGATCGTTTGCTCGACCCCGACATTGCTTCTCAGCGCCTTTTCCTGTTTAGCATGATCGAAGAAATAATAGTTGTAGACGAGTATACTGTTCAGTTTGTAACTGAGTTTCCGTTTGCACCGCTGCCGGCCCATCTGGCACACAGCGGTGGTGGTATAATCAGCCTTGCATCTATTGAAGCGGATTATGCGGCTATGGAAGAAGGCAAAGACCCAGGCTCAGTAATTTCCATGGACCCTGTTGGTACAGGCTACTTTGTATTTGAAAGCTGGGTGCCCGGCAGTGAGATTAAGCTTGTACGCAACGAGGATTACTGGGGTGAAAAGGCTAAACTGGACAGCGTAACATTCAAGGTTGTTCCTGAAGACCAGACACGTTTGGCCGAACTGGAAACAGGCTACGCCCATATTGCCGATCCCATTCAGCCCAGTGACAGCAGCCGTGTGGAAAATATGGCAAACGCTTATCTCAACGTTCAGTCCGCCACAAGCCTGGCCTACATCGGCTTAAATGCCGACAAGGCTCCATTTGATGATGTTCGTGTCCGTCAGGCTATTACCATGGCTATAAACAAACAAGAGATAATCGACGGTATTTATGAAGGTACCGCCATTCCCGCAGTAGGGCCCATAGCACCGGGAGTATTTGGCTATGACCCATCTGTAGAGGCCATTCCCTATGACCCTGAAAGGGCAAAAGAATTGCTGGCAGAAGCTGGGTTTGAAGACGGCTTTGAAACAACTATCTGGACAAACGATAATCAGGCACGTATTCAGATTGCCGAATATGTGCAGTCTAAGTTAAGTGATATAAACATTACCGTAACCATTGAAGAGCTTGAGTGGACTGCATATCTGGAAAACACTGCTGCGGGCAACCACGACATGTTTATCCTTGGCTGGTCCACACCCACACTGGATGCCGACTATGCAATGTATGCCCTTTTCCACTCATCCAACTTCGGTGCGGCAGGCAACCGTACTTTCCTGCTGGATGAAGAACTGGACGAACTGCTTGACAAAGGCCGCCAGGAATCCGATCCTGATAAACGTGAGGAGTTCTACAGAGCAGCTCAGGAGAGACTTGTTGAGCTTGCACCAATGCTTTACCTGTTGCACATTGAGGATCTTACCGGCGTCAACAACGATGTAAAAGGCTTTTATATGAGCCCGGCAAGGATCTTTAAGCTTCACGGTGTATATATCGAGCAATAACTGAAGAAATAGAAGTCCATGATTGTATAATCCCTGGATACAATAAGAGGCTTTCAGGTGGGTCACCTGGAAGCCTTTTTATTGTTACAAAGAAATCTTTATATTTCTCACCTTAAGCAAGATGACAGTTTCTTCTTGTCATCTCTTTTTGTTTGCGGGTATAACTTGCTTGAACGTTTCTCCTGCTCTGCATCCAGGCGAAACTTAGGAGCGAGAAAAATGAGGTCGCACTCCCGGCAATGGTAATACCCGGGAGCTGCGGCCTCTATTTGTTGTGTTGATTGAGTTTCACACAAAAGGCAATTAATCATTTGCCGTCTCCGTTACTTTTCCAGTTTCTCCGGCTCGCCAATTTCTTCCCCGAAGGTATCAACGGTTACTTTTTTAATACGCTGGTCTTCCAGGGGCTTATCACCATGATCGCGCTTCACCGCCACAATGCGGTCTGCCACATCCATGCCGTCGGTCACTTTGCCAAACGCCGCATACTGCCCGTCCAAATGCGGTGCGCCGGCCACCATGAGGAAAAACTGGGATCCGGCCGAATCGGGATGTGCCGCCCGGGCCATGGATAAAACGCCGCGGTCGTGGCGAATGGGATTATCAAAGCCGTTAGCCTTAAACTCACCTTTAATGGTATAACCGGGTCCGCCCATTCCACTGCCTTGCGGACATCCTCCCTGAATCATAAAGCCGGGGATAACACGATGAAAAATCAGGCCGTCATAAAAACCGCTCTTCACCAGCGAAACAAAGTTTTTCACTGTATTGGGTGCAGCCTGCGGATCCAACTCCGCCGTAATTATTGCTCCGTCTTCCATTTCAAACTTTACTACAGGATTTTTCATACTCATCTACCTTTCTTCGCATTTCTATCTATTATATACTGAGTTCAATAATTTACGCAAAACAAACAGAGAACCCCCCTTTGAGAACTTGTCCGTCCGTCTACCAGGGGGTTCAAACCTTTTATTGTTTGTAGCGGGGAATATCAAATTTCAGATTGTAATTGCCTATCTGGTTATAGCGCCCAACCTGTTTTGCAGCCCAACCGATATCCGAGGCATATTGATAAGTGCCGGGATTGGCAGGATTCCATCTCATTTTGTACAGTGTATCTTGATTACGGCTAATGTATGATCTGGCGGCAAAAGCGGCTCCCCCCTTAATCGCCTCCTCCGGGCTAAACCAACCCTCTTGGTAGGCACGTTGGGCGCCGAGGTGGTTAGGGTTGCTGTCTCTGGCTCCGATACCGAACATATTATATACCTTTACCACGTTTTTACCCTCAACCTTATTGTCCACATCCTCTACCTCAATGCCAGTGGCTAACTTGCTGGTGCCGTTTCCTGTTTCATGCAGGGCCAAAGAGACGAGAAATACTTCATTGATATTGTGCTCCTTGCTCCCCTGCAGAAAAGCGGCGCCCTGATTGTGCAGGGTTCCACGTCCGGACAAAATGTTATTTAATACTTCTTCCGTGGTTCCGGCGTTGCCGGTAAGGACAAGAAACTGGAAAATCGATGATGATAAAGCGGACGTGGAATTGGTGACATATGCGCCGCAAACCCAGCCTTCTTTACCCTGAACGCTTATCTTATACCACGTACCTTCCGTGCCCGCAGCAGTATCAGGCTCCGCCTCGGCGGCAGCCAGGATGGTAAAGACCTGACCGTTTGTCACCGCAATGTTTGCACCCGCATCGGTCTTTAACTGAGGGCTGTTGGTGGTGGGCCTTTCCCTGACCCTCAAAGATGAAGCGGTGATTCTGATTTCTTCGGTATTGCCGCCGGTATAGTCCAGATCGATAAAGTTGTAAGGATTCAGGTGATACTCCACATCATCCCGTTTGGCATTTTGCCAGCCTCCGCCATAAAGGTCGGTTTGCGGCCGGGGGTTTGTAAGTGCCATCTGAATATCCAGCGCTTCCTTTAGCGTTATGGGATAACGGGTGTGGGTGACTTCCGCGCCGAAGCGTTTTCCCAGAATATGTGTATGTAAAATATACCTGAGTTCTCCTGCGGAAGCAAAGGGACGTTCTCCCAAAAGATTACCAGCCAGGTTATCCGCCTCTGAGGAGGATAAGCTGTACCTGTCCAGCTTAAGTTCCAGCACCTTATCATTATCTGTAAGAGCTTTTCGCATCTTGCTTGTGTCAGAAGCATCGTTTACAGCTTTGACGGCGGCATCCAGTTGGGCTCTTGCAGCGGAGACCGCATTGTCAAAGGTATCCTTAATCTGCTTGGCCGACCCATAGCCGTCCTCCGGCCTTTTGCGGAGCACTTCATTTATCGCTGCTGTTTTGCCATACGAATTTAGATTGTTATAGGCCGCCAAGTTAATGCCCAAAGCACTGGATCGTTCAAGTAGGGCTACCCTCATTTCATCAACAGTAGAGGCTTTATTGATGCGTTCTAATACATTTTCCAGCGCATCTAAAGCTTTCTCGGTAAAGACCAGCTTACCACTCTCCTCCGTCACCACAATAACGGAATTTGGCATGCTGGCAAGCCTGGCATTGCCGCCGGCTGTGTAAGCATTAACATCGAATTTTTTGCCCGTAATTATTGACAGGGCATATGCCTCCAGGACATCTTCATAATCAACATAACCGTTAACGTCATCCAGATATGCGGTTAGGCTCTTTTTTCGGAAATCATTAAACAACTTGGCATCAGAGCCCAACATATTCATTACATAGGACTCCAGTAAGTCGTCATAATCGTATTCATAATATTTACCATCGCTTCCCTCAGCCACAAATCCGATAATCGCAGCGGACACATGGCTTGTTAGCAAAAGGAGCACAAGAAACGCCGAAAAGAAAACTTTTAACCATCCAGTTGGGAAAATTCCCCTTACCATTCCTTTGCCTCCCTTTTCTCCCGCCGATTACCTTCTGTTTACCCTGACGTTGCCGGCACTTGCATCGGCATCGGGAACCTCGCCAAAAAATGCTTTTTCATCGCTCAGATACCTTAAAGGCGTACTGCCTACTACAACTTCATAGTTTTGCGGGTCCGAGTGCCACAGAGTAACAACAACAACTGTATTGCCGGGACTAAGTCTCTCATCGCCGGTTTCGAAACTCCGCACTTGATTCACAGTAACAGTAAACGTTCTTGTTCTGTCATTGTAGCCGGATTTCCTGGCGGTCACAGTAATGGTAGCAGACCCGGCGGCATTACCGGTCACAGTAATTTTGTTTCCTGACAGCGACACCGAGGCCACATTGCTATTACTGGATGAAACGGAGATATTGGCATCGCCCGGGGAAACGGAAAGGTCCCGGGTACCTGTTCTCCCCACACCCATAGACATATTACTGATAGAGCCCAGCGTCACCGTTGGTGTTGACGGTGTTGACGGTGTTGACGGTTGCCGCGGGGCAGGAGGTTTCTCCTCAACCTTTTCAGGCAGTTCCTTACCGCCCACTTCAGCTTTGATGTCTTTGGCCAAAGCCACTTTACCCGGAGTCTGTTCTATGGTTGTGCCGGCAGCATTAATGCGGGCATCTTTAATTTCGCCCTTCCCGGTTATCCCGGCGGCACCGTTAAGCTCCAGGGAACCGACTTCAGTTCCCTCAGCCAGGTGGATCATAACGGTACCTTCTGATTCTTCAACCAAAAAGCTCTCAATACTACCCCCGACAAGTTCAATAAAAATACCCCGTCCGGAAGCAATCAGGCTCTCTATGGAAACGGCAACTTTAACCAGGCCCGGAGCAGATACCTTCATTTCTTTTACCAAACCTTCCCCGGTTAACTTCAACGGGGCACCAGGTTCCAACAAACCGATTTCCACCTTGTCGCCAAGATCGATGGCAGCATCTCGGGCCTGCGGCGTGGTGGACAGCTTGTCCGCTTTTCCTGTAAGGAACTGAACCTGTGCACTATTTTGTGCCACCACAATATTCTTAAAGTCACCGGCCAATGCCACATCGCTGGCGGTTTGTATGTATACTTCGGTTAAAAACCCTTCTTCGGAAAGCTCAGTAACATCCAGGATGGATTCTCCGCCCAAAATGACTTTTTCCACCTGGGTATTTCCTATCAGAGAAACCCTGACTTTGCCGTCCTCTCTGTTTACCTCAAGCTCATTTAGGGTGACATTTTCTAATTTAATACTGTTTTGCCCCCCACCTTTAACCAACGTTGAGCCTTGTACAACAACATTATTCAGCTCCACTGCCCCATCGCCGATACCCTCTGTCAGGTAAAGGTTTCCGGTGACAACGGTATTTTGCAGTTTAACATCAGCAGATTCTATGGTGAAGTCTCCCTCAATAACCTGGAGGCCACTGGGTCCATAGATACCTGCTTCTTTCACATGCGACAAGGTTTCAATTTCAAAAGAATTGCCTGTAAGATTGTATATTGCAAAAACGCCTAAAACGATATTTACGATAATGGAAGGAATTATAAGGAGGGAAGCATGTTTTTTCATAATTTTGGTAAGACCTCCTGGTTTCTGTATTTTGATTCGGCCATAAGCCGTATTTTACTCCCAAGAGTTTTCGACAATTGCTTTCATAATTCCTGCTGGACTTGCAAAAATTTAGGCAAATAGGACAATAGTCTCAAAAAAAATGACGCCCATCTGCGGGCGTCATTTTACCGGTTCTTTGACTATTTTTTATTGTACGGACGGCGGCCACGGCCGCCTTTGTGTTTATTGCGTCGGTAATGGCCTCCCTGGTACGGCTTGTTTTGCCGCTTGGACCACTGGGGCGCTTCTTCTGTTAGCTTTACCGGAGTGGTGTCCGGCTCTTTGGTGAGCATCTTCAGTGCTGCGGCCAGAATTGTTTCCGCATCATGTTCATTTAGTAATTCATCAGCCAGAGGCTGGTAGTGGGTGATATCCTCCGATTCCACCGTTTTCAGAAGTTTTTCCACGGCAATGCGCTGCTGCCCTTCTATGGCTTCTTTAACGGTGGGCGTTGACAGGCGGGGGATGCGGGATTTGGTGCCGTATTCGATGGTACGCAGATGCCCCACTTCCCGGTTGGACACAAAGGTAACGGCCATACCGGTATTACCGGCCCGGCCTGTACGGCCGATGCGGTGTACGTAGCTTTCCGGATCCTGCGGGATATCAAAGTTGTAGACATGGGTCACGCCGGTAATATCCAGGCCGCGGGCCGCCACGTCGGTGGCCACCAGAATATCGATGGAGCCGTCCTTAAACTGGCGCATCACCGAATCCCGACGGGCCTGAGTCATATCACCGTGGATACCTTCGGCGGAATAACCGCGCTTGTTGAGCGCTTCGTACAGTTCATCAACCCGGCGTTTGGTGCGGCCAAAGACAATGGCCAAATCCGGCGACTGGGTATCCAGCAGGCGGCAGAGCACATCGAATTTTTGCCTCTCTTCCATTACCATGTGGAACTGTTCGGTGTTGGGCACCGTGACTTCCTTGGAGCGGACGGAGATCTTTTGCGGGTCCCGCATGAAACGGCGCGCCAGCTGTTCAATGGGTCCGGGCATGGTGGCGGAAAACAAGAGGGTCTGCCGCTCCTGGGGAGTTTCCTGCAGGATGGCTTCAATGTCTTCAATAAAGCCCATGTTCAGCATCTCGTCGGCCTCATCCAGCACCACCATGGAGACCTGACCCAGACGTACCGTGCGGCGCCGGATGTGATCCAAAAGGCGTCCCGGTGTACCCACAATGATCTGTGGTCGCTTTTGCAGGCCCCGAATTTGCCGGCCGATGTCCTGTCCGCCGTAGACCGGCAGGGTCCGGATTCCTTTGTACTGACCGATTTTGTTTAATTCCTCGGCAACCTGCACCGCCAGCTCACGGGTCGGCGTCACCACCAGTGCCTGTACTGTGGAGCCGTTTTTTTCCAGCTTCTCCACCATGGGCACTCCAAAAGCGGCGGTTTTTCCTGTTCCGGTATGGGCCTGGCCAATCAAGTCAAGGCCTTTAAGGGCGGTGGGTATGGCCTGCTCCTGAATGGGCGTTGCTTCCTCAAACCCCATATTGCTTACTGCCTGCAGTACATTTTCGCTTACTGCAAAATCATTAAATTTCGTCATTCTTTCACTTCCTTTGTTATGGTTCTTGTAAACTTAGCCGGCGGGAATACCTACCGCCGTCAGATAAATAGCTGTTTCATCCTGGCCGTCCAACCCCAGCAGGTCGTTAACCTCCTGATCGAAAAAAGCGGCAATCTGGCAGGATCCCAGGCCCAGGGAGACCGCTGCCAAAGCCACATTCTGTGCACTGTGGCCGGCGTCCATATAGATATAGCGGTAAGCCCGCTGGCTGTACTTCCTTTTGGCGCGGGCCGCTATCATGCTCCAAATCAGTGTGCATGATGCCTGCTGCACCATTTTCTGGCCCAGGGCGGCGTGGGTCAGCGCCGGGCCAAAGTCACCGCTGGTTACCTCTGTCAGACGGTGCCCGGGAACTTCATAATGGTAAATGCCCTTGGCCAGGCCATCCACTTTGTTTGCCAGGACGTAGGTTTCCAGGGGGTATAACGCTCCGGCAGAGGGTACGGTGCGAAACAGGTGCCGGCCGGTATTTAGCGTAACGCCCTGGGCGGCCCAGAGAATTTGCCCCAGACTGGCCAGAGTAACCTCTTCCTGCTGATAGCGCCGCACAGAGCGGCGTTTGCTGCATAATGTAAACAACGGCTTACCGCCTTCCCGCATTGGCTCGGGCAAAGTGATGCGGGGATGGTCCGCCGGATATTCTTTATATGGCGGCATAACCTTTTCATTAGCGGCCATTGCCGGTGATGAGTCTCGAAAATACTTGGTCTGGTTTTGGAATTCATCACCAATCCTCACAAAAACGCCCTCCTTTTAGCAAAGTTATAGTTTGGTGTCATCCACATTTTCAATCCAGGCTTTTACAGCGGCGGTGACCGATGCCACACAGCCCGGCTCAAATGGTGAGACCAGATTGGCTTTCTCTAAAAGCCCGGTGAAGGGCAAGCTACCACCGGCGCGGCAGAAGGCCAGGTAATCGGTCCAGGCTGCCTGCCGGTCTTCATTGGCACGCTGCCAAAGCTGGAAAACGCTGACCTGTGCCAGAACGTAATCAATGTAATAAAAAGGAACTTCAAACAGATGCCCTTGCTGAAACCAGAAACCCCCTTCTTCCAAAAACGGCTGACCCGCATAATCACGGTGCGGCAGGTATTTTTTCTCCAGCCGGCGCCAGAGTTCCCGCCTTTCTGTGGGGCTAAATTGGGGGTTGGTGTATATTTCATGCTGAAACTCATCCACCAATGTGCCGTAAGAGAGAAACAGCAGGGACTCACTGAGGTGAGAGTAGCGGTATTTATCCGCTTTAGCGCCAAAAAAGTTATCCATCCAGGGCCAGGCAAAAAACTCCATGCCCATGGAGGGGATTTCCGCCGCTTCCATGGTGGCAAAGTAGTACTCGGGTACATTTAAGTCGCGGCACAGCCATACCTGAAAGGCATGACCTGCTTCATGGGTCAGAACATCTATATCGCCGGATGTGCCGTTAAAGTTGGCAAAGATGAAGGGTGCACGGAACTTGGCCAGATAGTCGCAATAGCCCCCCGCCGCCTTGCCTTTGCGGCTGGTTAAATCCATCAGGCTGCGGGATGTCATCTCCCGGTAAAATTCGCCGGTTTCCGCTGAAAGTGAGGTATACATTTCCTGGCCGGCGTCCATGATTTCCTGCGGATTTCCCGTTGGTGTGGCGTTTCCATGGGGGTAAAAGACTTTTTCGTCATAATAGAGCAGATTATCCAGGCCTAAGCGCTGCCGCTGTTTTTCCCGCAGGCGGGAAGCCAGGGGCACCACACTCTCGACAACCTGGCGGCGAAATGAGGCCACCATTTTGGCGTCATAATCGGCACGGTTCATCCGCAGATAACCCAGAGTCACAAAGTCGTCAAAGCCCAGCTTACCGGCAATCTTTGTCCGCAGCTGCACCAGTTGGTCATAAATTTGGTCAAACTCTTCACGATGCTGGGCAAAGAACGCGTAGCGCGCTTCGTAGGCCGCTTTGCGGGTCCGGCGGTCTGTATCCTGTTGGAAGGGAACCATTTGTTCCAGGTTTCGCTCCTGACCGTCAAAGGGGATGCTGGCGGAGGCCAGTAAGCGTTTGTAGCGGCTGGCAAGCTTGTTTTCCTGCTGCAGATCTTCTATCACTTCGGGAGAAAAGGTTTTCAGGGTCATTTCAGCGATGCGAAACAGCTGCTCACCCCAGGTTTGTGCCAGTTCACGGCGAAAGGGAGAGGCAGTCAATGAGCGATAATAGTTGTGGACCAGTTCCTGAAAAAAGGGTTCCGTTTCATCAAAATAATCCTGTTCCGCCTGATAGAAGGGGTCTTTTGTGTCCATGGTATGGCGGATACGGGCCAGAGAAGCCATGGACTCAAATTCCTGGCGCAGCAGGTTAATCCGTCGCAGGGCATCTTCCTGGCCTTGGGGCGAATCGGCCCGGTCAAACTCCCCCAGCAGCTTTTGCCAGGCAGTTCGGACCTGGCTGATGTCGGGGCGCTGATATGTAAACTGACTGAACTTGTCGTGCATCTGTGGGCTCCTTTCTTCCTTATTGCCAAGATGTATATAATGCCATACAGGCCCCTACCGCAACCGGAAGGGGCCTCCTGTTATATGCCGAGAATATTTTCCACAATTGCGCGCATTTCATCTTTTTGGCAAACCCGCTTATGCTGCACCGGTTTGGTTTGCAAATCCTTTATGGCCTGGGGGATGGGGCCTGCACTTAACTTGTCCACCTCTTTAAAGAGGGCAAAATCATCGTAGTCGGCGAATTTGGCATCAATGGCCGTTAAGACATCTTTGCTGAACTTGTAGGGGCTGGCGGTGGATACCACCACGGTAGGGGTTTGATCGTCCGCTTCCCCGCGGTATTTCTGCCAGACAGAATACGCCACCGCGGTATGGGGATCCATCAGATAATCCGATGATTCCAAAACCTGGCGGATGGCCTGAGCTGTCTCCTCCTCTGTGGCATAGCCGCCCACAAAGTCGGTGAGGCTCTTTTGCATGTTTTCAGGCAGTCTGTATTGCCCGGTGTCGGCCAGATTGGCCATCAGGTCGGAAACAATGCCGGGGGATTGGCCGCTGATGTGATAGAGCAGCCTTTCTAAGTTACTGGAAATCAGGATGTCCATGGAGGGAGACATGGTAACGAAGAACTCCCGCTTACGATCATAGGTTCCACTGGAGAAAAAGTCAAAAAGAACTTTGTTTTTATTGGACGCGCAGATTAGCTTGCCGATGGGCAGGCCCATCTGTTTGGCGTAATGGCCGGCCAGAATATTGCCGAAGTTTCCGGTGGGCACACTAAAGTTTATCTCCTCACCGGATTTTATCTCTCCCCGGGACACCAACGTGAGATAAGCATGAAAATAATAGACAACCTGTGGAACCAGGCGGCCGATATTAATGGAGTTGGCAGAGGAGAAGGCAAAGCCGTTTTTGTCCATGGCCGATAACAGTTTTTTATCGGTAAACATGGCTTTTACACCGCTTTGGGCATCGTCGAAGTTACCCTCAATTCCCACCACATATGTATTCTCTCCTGTTTGGGTAACCATCTGCTTTTTTTGCACCTGGCTTACGCCATGCTCCGGGAAAAAGACGATAATGCGGGTACCGTCCACGCCGGCAAACCCCTCCAAGGCAGCTTTGCCTGTGTCACCGGAGGTGGCGGTGAGAATTACCACTTCTTTGCCCAAGCCGGCTTTCTTTACCGCAATCTGCAACAAGTGGGGCAGTATGGACAGAGCCATATCTTTAAAAGCCAGGGTGGGGCCGTGGAACAATTCGAGAAAATGAACGCCGGCCTGCTTTTGAAGCGGTGCGATTTCAGGAGTGGTGAATTTTTCATCATAGGCGCGGCCGATGGCCCGTCGCAATTCCTCTTCGCTGTAATCGGTGAGATATAGACGCAAAATCTCATAAGCCAGCTGGTGGTAGTTAAGCTCTGCTAACCGGTCCAGCGACAAATCAATTTGCGGAACAGATTGCGGGACATACAGGCCGCCATCGGCGGCTATGCCCTGCAGGATAGCTTCCGAGGCTGTGACCGGGTTTCCGCCTCCGCGGGTACTGTGATATAAAAGTTGTGTCATTTATTAACCCTCCTGCCCGCTGCCAAGAAATATATCCATCAGGGTATACCCTTCCCCAATATAATTGCCGGCATCCGCGGCACTTGCTTCATCGTAGCTTTGCTGCAGCGGCTCTTTTTTAGCACCCGGGTCATAAATAATAAAGGGCACCGGATCTGTGGTGTGTGTACGCAGGGAAAGCGGCGTGGCGTGGTCGGGCAGTACCATGATTTTATAGGGTTCTCCCAGCTCTTGCAGCCCCGCCACCAGGGGTTTGACCACCAGTTCGTCAATAAGCTCAATGGCTTTAACCTTATTTTCCACTTCCTGGCGGTGGCCGCATTCATCCGGCGCTTCAATATGAATATAGACAAAGTCAAGTCCGTCCCGCAGGGCTGCCAGGGCAGCATCGGCTTTGCCGCGGAAATTGGTCTGCAGGTTTCCGGTGGCGCCTTCCACGTGCAGAGGGGTAAGCCCCGCGCAGGCACCCAGTCCTTTTATCAGATCCACAGCGGAAATTACTCCGCCGCGAATTTTGTATTTATCGTAAAAAGCAGGTAAATCCGGTTTTTTTCCTTCACCCCAGATCCAGGCCGAATTGGCAGGGCGCAACCCGCGCGCTATCCGTTTTTTGTTTACCGGGTGGTTATCCAGTATAGCGGCACTTTTTTTCATCATGGCCTCCACAACCTCAGCCCGGGCACCGCCTGGGAGATGTTGGCCTACCGCCTGTCCCAGGATATCGTGGGGCGGCGTGAGGTGCCAGTCCAGGGGAGCGTTATGCCAAACCATCAGGTGACGGTAACTGACCCCGGGGAAAAAACGGATTTCATCTGTGGACAGCTGTTTGCTCAAATCTTCTATTAGAATCCGCGCTTCTTCGGAGGAAATTTCATCTGCGCTGTGATCAACCATCACTCGTTGTTCATATGTATCATGGTCTGACAGAGTAACCAGGTTGCAGCGAAAAGTCACATCTTCTTCAGCCAGCTCCACGTTCATGCTAATGGCTTCAAAAGGTGAGCGTCCGCTATAATATTTACGGGGATCATACCCCAATACCGCCAAATTGGCCGTGTCACTGCCGGGGGCCATATCGTCGGGCACCGTTTTAACCAGGCCCAGCAAACCCTCTCTGGCCAAGGCATCAATATTGGGCTTCTTTGCGGCCTGTAACGGAGTTTTACCCCCCAATTGCTCCACCGGATAATCTGCCATACCGTCTCCAAGTACTACTACATACTTCACGCAAGCCTCTCCCCTTTTTCAATGCTAGCAAAACTACCCATGGTAAACTTATACCATAGTTTAGTACGAAACGCTAGGAAAATCGGTGAAAACATTCCCGATATGCGGCTAAAGGAGTTTCCCAGGCAACGCACGAAGAAGGAGACAGAGAAAAATAATTGTGCGCGCAGTGCAGGTGCACTGCGCGCAGGTTATTTCATTACTGCAGCCAGAAAGATTCTCCCTCCAGCAGGCCCGAATTGTATAACCCATTAAATTCATCCAGTACACTACTGTAGAGTTCGTCACCTTTAAAGAACAGATACAGACCGGTGGGGTCATCTTCATAGGCCATAAAAATCCAGATTTCCCGGCTGGCTTCCTCCACCACCGCGATGCTGCGAATTAAAAACGGAGGCTCACCTAAAAGCTCCCGTACCTCAGCGGTAGAGTAACCTTCCAGAGTGGTTGTGTCATACTCGGGGAAGTATTGCTCCCAACCGGAGTGGGGAAAACGGTTGATTTCCAGCTCATAGGTATCACCGTTTGGCTCTGTGCCCAGCTGTGCTTCCAGGGAAGCCACTGTGTTTTGCAGCTCCTCATTTTCCAGGCGCAGAGCTTCATTATCCGCCTCCAGCTCACTGATGCGGGCTTGTAACTCAGAGGTATCTTCACCGTTTGTGCCGCACCCGCTCAAGGCCAAAAGCAAAACCAACAAGGCGATTCCCACCACATAATGCTTTGCCGACCACTTCATTTTTTTCGCCCCCATACTTTTTATCTAATGCATCTACTATTATATCATACGCAATGCGAAGTATTATTACATAGTTATAAAGCAATTTTTACCTCTGTTGGGTAAAGTAAAATAAAGGCGATTGGAGGTTTTATAAATGAACATGGAAACGGTCTTGCAAAGAATTGACGGTAAGGGCTACAAAGCCTATCAGGACTTGGTGGGCACATATACTTTTGAGCAGTTTACTCTGCATATTGACTATGTGCAGCCCGACCCCTTTGCCAATCCTTCCAGGATGCGAGTGATTATCCCCCGCTGTGCGGCTAATATTCTGCCGGAATGGACCGATTCAGCTGTGCGGCGTACAGCACTGACCGACTTTCTGGCGCGGCAGGTGGCTGCTGCTCTGGCAGGGCGTAGAAGCAAAGGCGGCGGTTCCGGCAAAAGCGGACTTTTGGAAATTGATGCACCCGGACAGGAGGTACTGCTGCGCACGGCGGTGGCCATAGATGAAGAAAGCATTGACATCAGGCTCTCCGCCGGCCTTCCCGCCGCCGGCCGGCGTATTCTTGCCCGCCAGGCCCAAAGAATGCTGGGCGACGACCTTCCTGCCGTAATCAGGCAGTCGGTGGGCAACCTAAACCCCCGCCTGGTGGAGGAGCATCTGCAGCTGGCGGAGAATCAGCAGGCCATCCGTGAGCACCTCAGGGATCACGGCCTAATCTGTTTTGTTAACAACGGCGCCATCCTGCCCCGGGTAAGCGGCGTCAGCAACCGACCCTTGCCGGCAGACAGGGCCGTTTTATTCAAATCTCCGCCGGAAATGGAAGTCACCATTTCTCTGCCCCATGGGCAGCCGCTTTGCGGTATGGGCATTAAAGCCGGCATTACCCTCATCGCCGGTGGGGGCTACCATGGCAAAAGCACGCTATTAGCTGCCATTGAACGGGGAGTCTATAATCATGTGGCCGGTGACGGACGTGAATATGTCATCTCCGATGAAACCGCCTGTAAAATCCGGGCCGAAGACGGCCGGCGGGTGGAAAAAGTTAATATTTCCCCCTTTATCGCCAATCTGCCGCTGGGAAAAGACACCACGGAGTTTAGCAGCGAAGATGCCAGCGGCAGCACGTCGCAGGCAGCAAACATTATGGAAATGCTGGAAGCAGGCAGCCGGGTCCTGTTGATGGACGAAGATACCAGCGCCACAAACTTTCTGATCCGGGACGCCCGTATGCAGTCCCTGGTAGCCAAAGACAAGGAGCCTATTACCCCGTTTATCGATAAAGTCCGCCTGTTGTATGAGCAAAAAGGAGTTTCCACCATCATGGTGCTGGGCGGCTCCGGCGATTACTTTGACGTGGCAGACCGGGTAATCATGATGGACGAATACCGGCCGCTGGACGTAACGGACCAGGCACAAAAAGTGGCGGCCCAAATTCCCTGCCGCCGCAACGCTGAAGGCGGTTCTGACTTTGGCGAGGTCACCGCCCGCATTCCCGCAAAGCACAGCTTTCAACCACGGCGCGGTAACAAAGAGAAGGTGGAAGCCAAAGGGCTGCACACCATCCTTTACGGCACCGCCCGCTCCGAGCTGGCCTTTGTGGAACAGCTGGTGGATGCCAGCCAAACCCGCTCTATTGCCCGGGCATTGAAAACACTGGCAGAACGGCTGGCCGATGACCAGACACCTTTGTCCACATTGTTGGACAACCTATATGCCGTCATTGAGCAGGACGGCCTGGAAGCCATTTCTCCTTACCGGGGAAAGCACCCCGGCGATTTGGCCCTTCCCCGGCGCTTTGAGGTGGCAGCCGCCATCAACAGGCTACAATCCCTTAAGATAAAAGCATAAATCGTGGACAGGGGGACCCTCTGCGAGGACAGGCAGGTTTTTTTGTCCACAAAGCCTACGGTATACCTTTCCACCTTTGCCCCTGCAAAAGCGATATAATGTCTTGCAGCACAAAGTGCCAAAAAGGGACGGACCCTAAATTGCAGTACGCAATCAGTGGTCCGTCCCTGAAGAGTCAGCTTGGTTACGCTTTTTTTGCGATACGCCGGCCGATAACACGGGCCACGTGGACACCGCTGGCGCTGGCCTGGGAGAGGCCGCGGGTAATACCGGCTCCGTCGCCGATGGCAAACATATTGGGGATGTCGGTTTCCAACTGGCCTGAGAGTTTTAAGCGAGAACTGTAAAACTTTACCTCCACGCCATAAAGGAGGGTATCATTATTGGCCATGCCCGGAGCAATTTTGTCCAGGGCATAAATCATTTCAATAATGTTATCCAGGTGCCGCTTAGGCAAAACCAGGCTCAAATCTCCCGGCGTGGCCTCCAAAGTGGGTGTAATAAAACTTTGGCCCAGGCGATGTTCGTTGGTCCTGCGGCCGCGGATTAAATCACCGAAGCGCTGCACCAGTACTCCACCGCCCAGCATATTGGAAAAGGAAGCAATACTTTTGCCGTACTGCAGCGGCGCGTTGAAGGGCTCGGTAAAGCGGTTGCTTACCAACAGGGCAAAGTTGGTGTTGTTGCTGTGCAGCTTCTCATCCCGGTAGCTGTGTCCGTTGACGGTAACAATGCCGTCGGTGTTTTCCGCCACCACATAACCCTTGGGATTCATGCAGAAGGTGCGCACCAAATCTCCGTACTGTTTGGTCCGGTACACCAGCTTTGCTTCGTATACTTCGTCGGTGATGTGCTCAAACACTTCCGCCGGAATTTCCACCCGTACTCCCACATCCACCTGGTTATTGTAGAGCTTAAGTTTTAACTTTTTACACTGTCCGGCAAACCATTCCGAGCCGGCGCGGCCAGGGGCGGCAATCAGGTAATTACAGGTAACAGGATGATCAATTCCACCCACATTCAGGGCAAAATGATTATTATCAGGAATGATCTCCTCTACCCGGGAATTAAAAAACAAATCGCAATTGCTCTGCAGAATGTCATAGAGCTTTTCCAGGATTTTTAAATTGTTTTCCGTCCCCAAATGGCGGACTTTGGCCCGCAAAAGATGGATGTCATGGGCGATGGCCTTTCGGCCCACCGTACTGTTTTCGGTACTGAACAGTTCATTGGGCGCGCCCAGTTCCAGATTTATGGCATCCACATGGGCTATCAGTTTCATTACTTCTTCTTCGCTCATATAATCATTGAGCCAACCGCCAAACTCGGTGGTGAAATTATATTTGCCGTCGGAAAAGGCGCCGGCGCCACCAAAGCCCCGCATCACATCGCAGGGAGTGCACTTAATACAGTCAGGCACCTTCTTCTGTGCAATGGGACACTTGCGGGTATGGATATCGTTTCCTTCTTCAAAGATGGCTACTTTCACATTGTTGTTTTGCTTAACCAGTTCGTACGCGGCAAAGATTGCGGCAGGTCCGCCGCCGATAATTCCCACATCATATAGCATTCTGCATCCCCCCACTTGTTTTGGGCAAACCACCTGCTATTATACTTAATATACACTTCTTTTGTCCAGAATAAATTCCTTCCAAATGAACAAAGGACAGGTTAAGGCCTCCACTATATCATCAATTTCCAAAAAACGTCTCTTTTTGTGGACAGAATAACCTGCCTGTCCTCGCAGAGGGTCCCTCTGTCCACAAATTGTGCATGAAAAAAGCATTTCCGCTTAGCGGAAATGCTTTTTGCTGACATTTTGTTTAATTTATATACGCACAACGTTAGCCGCTTGCGGGCCACGGTTGCCTTCTACAACATCAAACTCAACATCCTGTCCTTCTTCCAGTGTTTTGAAACCTTCTGCCTGGATGGCGGAGAAATGTACGAATACATCTTCACCGTCGGGTCTTTCGATAAAACCAAAACCTTTTTCTGCGTTAAACCATTTTACTTTACCTTGCATATATTGCAGGCCTCCTAAAAATAAAGAATTTGAATCAAAAAGAAAAATAACGTCAAAACCATTGTTGCCCAAACTTGAGGCCTAGCGTTCGATCGTACTCTTCTTTTCAACACTATATAGAATGATACCATAAAAATTTTTGAAAAGCAAGTAAAACTTGTTAACTGCGGAAAATGATATGTTTCTGTACTTGAAGAAGAGTTGATAGTAAGATACCATAGAATGACGAGCAAATTTCGGTAAAGCTAGTAGGGGGTGATTCTTATTTTTCATGTGGCAGGGATTCAAATGACACCCATAATGAACAATATAGACGCAAACTTAAAGCGGGGCCAGATGTTTATCCGGCAGGCAGTACAGGAAGCGGAGTTGATTGTGCTGCCCGAACTGTGGACAACAGGTTATTATCTTTCCAAAAGCGCTTTTTTTGATTTGGCGGAAAAGGTGGACGAAAAAACGGTGCCCACCATGCAGGAAGAGGCGGCAAAGTCCGGAGCCACCATTATCTGCCCCTTTGTGGAAAAAAACGATGAAGACAAAATCTTTATTTCCACCGCCATTATTAACGGCAACGGCGATCTGCAGGGCATTGTGAGAAAAAGTCTGCTCTGGGGGCGTGAACAGCAAATCTTTAACCAGGGAGAAATCAACTACCCTGTGTTTGACACCGATGCGGGCAAAATCGGGGTCTTAATTTGCTATGAGATGGAGTTTCCGGAAACCAGCCGCCTGATTGCACTGGCGGGAGGAGAAATTATTGTCTGCCCTTCGGTATGGAGCGTGGCCGCTTCACACCGCTGGGACATTCAGCTGCCGGCACGGGCCCTTGACAATACCATTTATGTTTTTGGCGTTAACACGGTAGGTAACAACAGCTGCGGCAAAAGCAAACTGGTGAGCCCTTTGGGCGATATACTGGCGGAAGCATCGGATAAAAAAGAAGAAATCCTAATCCGTGCGGTGGATCGGGAAGCTCTGCAGTGGGCACGGGAAGAAGTACCCTATCTGGACGACTATCTGCAAAAGCTTACACCCGGAGGCTCAAACCTCTGCAAGCCCGGAGAAGATTCTCAATCTTAACAAGAAAAAGCTGCCTGTGAAGGCAGCTTTTTCTTGTCTTTAATATTTGCGCAGGTAGGTGTCCATTTCCCAGCGGTGGACCTGTTCTGCGTACTCATTCCATTCTTTGTACTTACCTTCCAGAAAGCGGTTGTAGCAGTGGCTGCCAATGGCTTCCTCCACCAGCGGGTCATTCTCCATTTCTTTTAGAGCCGCGTACAGATCCCTGGGCAGATAAGTTAAATCAAGGTCGGCACGCTGCTTTGCCGTCAGGCAATAGACATCCTCTTCCACGGAGGGAGGAGGTGTAATCTGGTTTTTAATGCCTTCCAGCCCTGCCTTTAACATAACCGAAAAAATCAGGTAGGGATTGGCCACCGGATCCGGGCTTCTCAGCTCCACGCGGGTGGCTTTGCCCCGACGGCCGGGAATCCTAATCAGAGTGCTACGGTTAGAGTTGGACCAGGCAATATTGATGGGAGCCTCATAACCGGGCCGCAGACGCTTATAGCTGTTGATAATGGGGTTGGCAATGGCCGTCATGCCTTTGGCATGCCTTAAGAGCCCTCCCACATAATACAGTGCTGTCTCACTTAACTCATAGTCGCCGTTGGGATCATGGAAAATATTCTCCCCGTTTTTAAACAGCGATTGATTGCAGTGCATGGCCGAGCCGTTTTCCCCGGCAAAGGGTTTGGGCATAAAGGTGGCATACAAACAATGGTTCTTGGCGATATTTTTAACCACATCACGGAATGTTACCCACTTATCGGCGGTCTTTAAAGCTTCATCGTACTTGAAATCAATTTCATGCTGACCGGGTGCCACTTCGTGGTGTGATGCTTCAATTCGAAAGCCCATCTGTTTCATGGTCAATACAATGTCTCGGCGCGCATCTTCCCCATAGTCAATGGGTGCCAGATCAAAGTATCCGGCCTTGTCGTGGATTTCCAGAGTCGGCCTGCCCTTATCATCGGTGTGAAAAAGGAAAAATTCTCCTTCGGGCCCCACATTGAACTCATACCCCATATCGGTGGCTTCGCGCAGAACCCGTTTAAAATTCCAGCGCGGGCAGCCTTCAAAGGGGGTACCGTCAGGGTTGTGGACATCGCAGATCATCCGGGCCACACCTTTTTCAGTGGGACGCCACGGCATTATCTGAAACGTATCGGGATCAGGCACCAGACATTTATCCGATTCATTGATACGGGCAAAGCCGTCAATGGATGATCCGTCAAACATCAGTTTGCCGTCCAGAGCCTCGTCCAACTCATCCGGTGTGATGTTCATGCTTTTTAAAACACCGAAAATGTCAATGAACTGCAGCCTGATAAATTCGATTCCCTTCTCTTCCACTTTGCGAAATACTTCTTTTCTCTTTGCTTCGGAAATGTTGGTCCTACTGCCTTCTTCAGAACTAATGGTTCTTCTCCTCCTTTAATAATAAAACCCATTTGTTTAAGTACTGTGTATATTACCAAGAATTCTTTACAGTACGAAAAAAACTTCCTGTAGATCCACAGAGAAGTTACATATATTGTATTATATTTATGTTCGAAAGTCGAATGTTTTAAACATTCCTCTGGCCTATTAAACTAACCATAGTCACTCTGAGAAGAAATATTCATGCAATTGTGTAATTTCCTTCTTTTTCTTCCCCAAATTCAGGCGTTTAGACGTATGTCGGTGTTCAGGGGCCAGCAAGGTAAAAGGACGCTCCGCGCAAAACGGAGCGTCCTTTACTCATACTAGGGAACAACTGTGACGTTGGCTGCCTGCAAACCACGGTTGCCTTCAACCACTTCAAATTCCACCGTCTGACCTTCCTCCAGAGTCTTAAAACCCTCACTCTGGATAGCGGAGAAGTGGACAAATACATCATCTCCATCGCTTCTCTCAATAAAGCCAAAACCTTTTTCTGCATTAAACCATTTTACTTTTCCTTGCACCTTACAGCCTCCTAATAATAATTTGGTCAAAAAGATGAATTACGCTAACCGTTTCTGCCTTATCAAGAGGCGAGTATATTTTGCGTACTCACTTTTTAACACAATCTAAACCTTATTCCATATTATGGCCCTTTTTTTTCGAATCATACGCGTCACCCTGAATATTCAGCAAAAAAATGATTAAAATACCGAAAACACATTCATTAGTGCACTTACAGGAGGAAATGTAATGCAACTTCAGTTGGCGCATTATATACGGCAAACGGCTTTAAGGAAAGGAGCCGTTTTAGTAGGTTTTACAAAAATCAGAAAAGTTGAGCCGGTGATATTATTGGCCTTTCCTTTTTCCGACACCTGGTTTTTAAGACAACCGGCAAAAATAACCAAACAGTTGGCTTCCACCTTAAAAGTAAGCCGCCATGTGCAGGGCGTTATAGCCGGTATTCTCCGCTCCCAGGGGTATCTGGCCCAACACAAAAGTATTTTATCGCTCTACGGTGATTTCCGGCCGCTGGCCGTTGCCGCAGGTCTTGGGGAATGGGGGAGAAACGGGATAATCACCAACAGAAAGCATGGTTCAGCCCTGCTGTTTGCCGCCACGTTTACCAACGCACCACTGCCGTCAGCCAAATCCCCTGCCATGGCCTCTCGGCACTGCAGCCATTGCGGGGAATGTATCCGGGCCTGTCCGGCGGATGCTTTTACTCCCTTTGGTTTTAGCGCTACCCGCTGCCTGGCTTATTCACTGAAAGGATGTGCCCAGTGCCTTCTGGTATGCTCCGGTAAAATGTGAATATTTTATAACGGCTTGTCATGCTCTCTTTTTTTACCGGACCGGGAAAGATATAATTAGCTTAATTCAGCGTTAATGTATAAGAGCTTCACCGGGATATAGACTGTAAATAGGAAGGGGGTCTTGGCCATGCTAACTCTTCAGCAGTTTGAGCAGGCAAAAAAACGCCTGGCCGGCATCAGCATTGAAACGCCTCTGCAACACAGCATGCCCTTTAGTAAAGAAACGGAAAACCAATCATATATCAAATTGGAAAACCTGCAGACCACCGGCTCTTTTAAGATTCGCGGCGCCTATAACAAGATCAGCAAGCTTACTCCGGAAGAAAAAAAGTCGGGCCTGATTGCCTCTTCTGCGGGCAACCATGCCCAGGGCGTAGCCTACGCTGCGCAAAAACTGGGCGTAAAAGCCACCATTGTGATGCCTAAGACCGCACCGCTGATTAAAGTGGAAGCCACCAGAGGCTATGGAGCAAAAGTCATTTTGTGCGGAGATGGCTATGATGATGCTTTTGCCGAAGCCAAACGGCTCATGGACCAAGAGAACCTGGTTTTTATCCACCCTTTTAACGACCTGGATGTCATCGAAGGGCAGGGCACCATTGCTCTGGAAGTGCTGGAAAAACTGCCGGATGCTCACTGCATCGTGGCCCCCATCGGCGGCGGCGGACTAATCTCCGGCATTGCCCTGGCGGCTAAAGCCATAAAACCAGACATTACCATCATCGGCGTGGAGCCCGACGGTGCTCAGGCCATGAAAATCTCGGTGGAAAATAAACGCCTTACACAGCTGGACGATGTGGATACCATTGCCGACGGTGTGGCGGTGAAAAACCCCGGAGAGATTACCTATCCCATTATCCGCGATTATGTGGACGAGATTGTCACCGTAACCGACTTTGATATTATGGATGCCTTTTTGTTGCTTTTGGATAAACATAAAGTGGTGGGCGAGAATGCCGGCGTGCTGTCGCTGGCGGCACTAAAGAAAATCAACCGGCCCAATCAAAAAATAGTCAGCATTGTCAGCGGCGGCAACATCGACGTTTTAACCATGTCGGCCATGATTAACCGCGGCCTGTTTTCGCGGGGACGCATCTTCTGCTTTTCCGTTGAACTCCCGGACCGACCGGGACAACTGCAAAAAATCGCTGAAATCCTGGCCCGCATGAACGCCAATGTGATAAAACTGGATCACAACCAGTTTAAAGCCTTTGACCGCTTCATGGATGTGGAGTTGGAGGTCACCGTGGAAACCAACGGCCACCGCCATGTCAAACGCATCGTAGAAGAGCTGAAAAAAGAGGGCTTTTCCGTCACTTCGGCCTGCTAACCAAAACCAGACACAGTTTCCCGTGTCTGGTTTTGGTTATTTATGGTAGGGTTCGCCGCGGTTTATTTTGTAGGCGCGGTAGATTTGTTCCAGGAGGATGAGGCGAAACAGTTGGTGGGGAAAGGTCATGGCGGAGAAGGAAAGGCGCAGATCGGCCATCTTTAAAAGTTCCCGGGAGAGGCCCAGGCTGCCGCCGATGAGAAAGGTGATGTGGCTTTGGCCTGTGGTGGCCAGTTTGTCCAGTTGGGAGGCAAATTCCGGGGAAGAAAGGTTTTTGCCTTTGATATCCAGGGCAATAATGTAGGTGCCCGGCTTAAGCAGAGCTTTGAGCCGGGCCGTTTCTTTGGCCTGAATCTGTTCTTCTTCCGCCGCAGAAGCGCCGTCGGGAGTTTTTTCATCCTTTACTTCCCGGATTTCCACCCGGGCAAATGGGCCCAGGCGTTTTGTGTACTCATCGATACCCATCTTCAGGTACTTTTCTTTGATTTTGCCCACGGTAAGAATCTGAATCTGCATTTTTTCCTCCTAGGTTAACAGGTACACCGGTGGTAGGGAACAATACAGGCAGTGAGCCGGCACCTTTTTTTCCTTTTGGTACTCCTCCAGGCGATGAAGGTCCGGGGATAGCTCATATTCATCTACATAGCGGTCAATGGCCTGTTCCACATGTTCTGCACACACTGCGTACATGGCAATACCTCCTGCTTCAGGATTGTTGTAATAACTCTAAGATCAGAGGAGTCACTTCGGTTAAATCGGTGATGGGCCGCAGTTTATCATGGCCGGCACCGATAAGGAGAAAGGGAACCGGGTTTCTGGTATGGCCGGAGGTGGTAAGATCCTCGATATTGCCGTGGTCACTGGTGATGATAAACAGTGTCTGTGACAAATCCAACTGTTTAAGGATACTGGCCAGAAAACGGTCGATGGTGGTTAAGCAATAAGCTGTTTTTTCCCGATCCCGTTTATGTGCCGCCATGTCGGTGAGGAAATATTCAAAGAGGAGAAAATCATGGCGGGCGGCATTTTCGGCCAGGATTTTTCCCGCTTTCTCCGGCGAAACGTAGGGCACATCAAAACCCATCTCCTGCAGCACTTCATTTGTGATATCGGAATATATCGACCTGCCTGCGGCCATGTCCGCAAAGGAATGAAAGGGCAGTCCGGCGTAGAGGTTCATCAGGGTGGTGGCAGAATAAAACCGCTCCCCGTTTGAGAGATCTGTAAAGAATTCGGGGCGGTAGCCGTTTAGAAAAACGGCTTTCTGGGGCAGTTCCAGCACCTTTTTTAATATGCCCTCTGCAGCCAGAATTTTACGCAGGGGCTCAGTGGGAAAGCCGCGGATGTGGCGGCCCAGTGCCCGGGCGGCATTTACCCCGGTAAAGAGAGTGGTCTGGCCGGTGGCGCTTTGCGGCAAGCCGGGCACACCCAGAGTGGCATCCAGGGAGTGCAGAGTGGCTTTTTGGGTCTTGGTACCCACCGCCTCCATTGTCAGGCTTTGACCGCCCAACAGCTTCTCTATACAAGGCATGGCCGTGGTGGCCAGAGGGTTATATTCATTTATGGGGCCAAGGCCCAAACCGTCAATAAAAAACAGGACAACCTGCATAACGTCTCCTTTACTAAATATAGCATCTAAAGTATGTTCTTTTTGTTATCTTAACACAGAGTGGAGAGAGAAAAAAGAAAGAAAGGACGGCTTTGGCCGTCCTTTCCAGTTTTTTGATTAATCCAGCTGTTCGGGCAGTTCAGCCAGGGTAGTATCAATGGTCAGCTCCTGGCCGTCTCGAATAATGGTAACTTCCACTTCATCTCCCACGCTAAACTCCTGTAGACCGTCACGCAGATCGGTGAAGTTGGTAATCTGCTTATCATCAATACGGATGATCACATCACCGCGGCGAATGCCCGCCTGCTGTGCAGGGCTGCCGTCAACCACGTCCTGAATCAGCACTCCGTAGTCCACAGGCAGGTTCAGCTGCTCTGAGAGCGACTCATCCACATCGCCGCCCCAATAAACGCCCAGCCAGGGACGGATAATGCGACCGTGCAAAATTAAGTCCCGGGTAATGTTTTTAACGGTATTGGCAGGAATGGCAAAACCCATTCCCTCCACGCCGGCGATTTTGATTTTGGCGGTATTGATACCAATTACTTCGCCGTTTAAGTTAACCAGCGGCCCGCCACTGTTGCCGTCGTTAATGGCGGCATCGGTCTGGATGAAGGTAAACTCATGTTCATTTATTTCAATCATCCGCTCTTTGGCGCTGATTACACCTACTGTAACAGACTGGGAAAAAGCAAGCCCCAGCGGGTTGCCGATGGCAATGGCAGTTTCCCCCACCGCCAGCTTGTCGGAATCCCCGAAGTGCGAAACCGCCAAGCCTTCCTTATCTATCCTGATAACGGCCAAATCTGTGGCCGGATCCGCACCAATCAGGCTGGCTTCATACTCCTGCCCGTCGGCTAAAGTCACGCTTAATTCCTCATGGTCTTCAATAACATGGTTATTGGTCACAATATAGCCGCCGGAATCTATAATCACTCCGGTCCCGGTAGCCCGTTCCCGCAAGATGGAACGGCCGTGAATACGGTCAAAAACCATGGCTCGGTTGGTAATACCTACCACCGCCGGCAGCACCTCTTCCGCCGCCCGTACAACGGCGGTGTTTTGATATTCCGGGCGGTCGCGGTCGGTATATTCTATGTCCTGATCCTGTTCTCCGGGAACAAATGAGTCCGGTGCAGTTTCTGCAGGTTGGGCAAAATTGACAAAAATCAGGCCCACCAGCACTCCTCCCAGGATTGCTCCCAAAAGTGCAACGATAAAAAGAGACAGTCCTGTCCGATTTCGGGGTTGATTAAACCCGTTGAAAAAGTCCATATAACCCCCCCTAACACAAGATTTATAAGCACACTATAACAGGAAGTTGTGACAAAAATATGAATCTAGAATAAAGATCAACTGCTATTCTGAAATTATACCCACCATAACAAGGGCCATACTAGGTTAGACAGATATGGCAGCTGGGGCCGAAACGACGGGCAACCTCTAAAGATATTGCGCGCCCCGGCTCACAGCCCGCCGTCGTCAGCTTTTCTCCAACGGTGTTAAAGGCCAGCTGCGGCAGATTATTGTGCTCACTTAGATGAGCCAGCACCACATGAGTTGTGACGGGACTGATAATATCGGTGAGAAAGTCTGCAGCATGGTGGTTGGAAAGGTGTCCCCGGCTGCTGAGAATTCTTTTTTTCAGGGGCCATGGATATGTACCGTTTTTTAGCATCTCTTCATCATGGTTTGCTTCCAGCACCAGGCAATTTACGTTTTGCAGCATTTGAAAAATGTCTGGAGTAATCATGCCCAGATCGGTGACCAGGGCTATGGATTTCTCTGCCTGGCGAAAGACAAAACCAACCGGCCCTGCCGCATCGTGGGGTATGGGAAAGCTTTCCACCGTTAAGTCGGCAAACTGCATCTCTCCAAAGGAGGGCAGGGTACGGCACATCTCTTCTGGAACAGGACCCATTTTACAGGCGGCGGCCTGCCAGGTAGGGCCTGTGGCATACAGAGGCATACGGTAGCGCCGGGCCATAATGCCGGCGCCACAGGTGTGATCGTTATGGTCATGAGATAAAAGCAGTGCATCCAGAGAAAAAGGGTCAACATCAATTTCCGTCAGGGCGGCGGCCAGCTTTTTACCGCTCAGGCCGGCATCTATTAACAGTTTTGTTTGCTCTGTTGCCACATAAATGGCGTTGCCGGAACTGCCGCTGGCCAGCATACATATTTCAAGCATTGGTTTCTCCCATCAAATGGCATTCTTCATTGAACCTGATTAACCGGCGGCGTCCGCCGCGCGCTTCCAGGACGGTGACCGCAGCAGAGGAAAAAGAAAAGGGCCAAGGTCCGGCAAAATCCAAACCGAGAAACTCCACCACCAGGGCATTTAAGTACCGTCCATGGCCCACCAGGGCCACGGTGCGGGGGTTGCCTTCATCCAGCAGCAGCTTCAGCCCCTGCTGCAGTCGTTGGCGAAAACTTTCCAGCGGCTCCTGCCCGGGGATGTTTACCCGGCGCAGATCTATGCGCAGCTCTGAAAAAAGAGCGGGATACCGCTCTTTTATTTCCGGCCAGGTCAGACCCTCCAACACACCCCAGGAATATTCCCTGAAAACCGGGGATACCACCGGCTCAAGCTTTAGCAGTTCTGCCGCCGGCCGGGCGGTGTGGATACTGCGGCTTAAATCACTGGTAAAAATCCTGCCCGGCTCAAACTGGGCCAGAAGCCCTGCCAGACGGCGGGCCTGGTCTTGCCCTGTGGAATTCAAGGGGCAGTCAATCTGCCCCTGAAAACGCTTTTCGGCGTTTGCCGTTGTTTGGCCGTGACGTGCCAAAAGTATTTGCATAACGCTACCTATTCAATTTCCTGAATCGATGCGCCCAGGGCATTTAATTTGTCACAAATCTTTTCATAACCACGGTAAATATGATTAATTTCACTGATAACGGTATCACCTTCGGCAATGAGCCCGGCAATAATAAAGGAAGCTCCTGCCCGCAGGTCGGTGGCCCGGACAGGGGCACCGGAAAGACCACAGCAGCCGTCAATTATGGCCGTGCGCCCTTCCACCTTAATACGGGCTCCCATGCGTTTTAATTCATCAACATGCTTAAAGCGCCCTTCAAATACATTTTCGGTAATAACACTGCTACCACTGGCCTGAGTCAAAAGGACCATGGCCTGGGACTGCAAGTCGGTGGGGAAGCCGGGATAGGGGAAGGTCTTGATATCCACAGCCTGCGGTGAAGCACAGCCCACAACACGAATCTGGTCATCGGTGACATCCACCGTCATATGCATTTCCCGCAGCTTGGCGGTGATGGGATCCAGATGCTTGGGAATCACGTCACGCAACAGCACATTTCCACCGGTGGCAGCGGCGGCAATCATATATGTGCCTGCTTCAATGCGGTCGGGGATCACACAGTGATCCGCGGGCCCCAGTTCGTCCACGCCGGTAATTTTGATTACATCAGTGCCGGCTCCGCGAATCTTGGCTCCCATGGAAGTAAGAAAATTGGCCACATCCACAATTTCCGGCTCTTTAGCTGCGTTTTCAATAATGGTTTTTCCGCGGGCCCGCACAGCAGCCAGCATAATATTGATGGTGGCACCGACGCTGACCACATCCAGGTAAACATTGGTCCCGGTGAGATGATTCGCTTCCACTCTGATGAGTCCATGCTCCACATCCACCTGGGCGCCCAGGGCTGCCAGGCCCTTAATATGCTGGTCTATGGGCCGGGGGCCCAGATCGCAGCCGCCGGGAATAGGCACGTCCGCTTTGCCGAAACGACCCACCAGAGCGCCGATGAGATAGTAGGAGGCTCGCAGTTTTTTTACCAAATCATAGGGTGGTTGCCAGCTCTTTAGCGTAGACGCATCCACCAGCAGGGTTGAACTGCTCTCCCACTGGGTTTTTACGCCCAGCGCGTCCAGTATATCCACCAGAATTTTAATGTCGTTAATCTCCGGCAAATTTTCTATCCGCACCGGTGCAGCAGTAAGAATGGCTGCCGGAATAATGGCTACGGCAGCATTTTTGGCGCCGCTTACTTTAACTTCTCCCTGAAGGGGTTGTCTGTTACCCTTAATAAGCAATTTGGGCATCTATTAGTCCTCCTGCGTGTGACTGTTAGTTGTCATAACTCCATACCATATCAGTATACAATACATTTCTGCTACTGAAAATATATATTCGTGATATAAATATGAAATTCCTGTCTTAAAGACAGTTTTTTACAAGGCGGAAGCTTCGGCTTCTCCGGTAAAGGCATTAATATACAGAGCGGAGCCATCATCGGCGGTAATTCGCCAAACAGGCACTATTTCCCAGCGCTCAGCGTCATATTCCGCGCTGAAATACCCCAGGGAGATATCGGTAATTTTATTTTCGCCAGAATCGGCAGATATTTCGATAAAGGCCTCCATGGCCTCCGCTGCGGAAATAACCTGTACTTCCTGCTCGCTAAAGCTCAGGGGATTAACCCGGTAAAAGTTAGCACCATATACAAAGCCATCGGCAATAAAAACATCAATTGTACTGAAAAATATGGGAAACCCCTGGTGCGTCTGCACATAACTGATGCGGCTGCCCTCCTGGGTGCCAAGGGGTTGCTGCGCATCCAAGGTTAAGTCATCGTACCAAAGCTGCCGCTCCCTCAGGAAACTATCGGCTGTCTGTGGAGATGTATCCCCGGAAGCAGCGCCGGTCTTATCGCGGCGATATATTACCTGGCCGTTGGGGGCTACCTCCACCGAGGCCTCACCGCTTTGAAATTTAATGCTGCCTGTTTCTGTCACCACGCCGGGCACTTCTTCATCCAGCAGGAGTTTAGCCCAGGCTGACGGAGGCTTTGCTTCCCGGGAAACATGTAAAAGGGCAAGGCGTGGCACCTCACGGGGGATGGCTGCCTGCAACTCATAGCCATGTTCCCGCAGCAATTGCCGGGCTGCTTCCACTTCTTCTGAGGTAATGACCTGTCCGGCCTGCAGAAACTGAGGGGTATACCAGAGGCGGTAACCCAAAAAAATATTTAGCAGCAGAAAGGCTATAATCAGAATGGTTTTTGCTCTGGAAAGATCCATTATTGCTCCTCCTCAATCCAGGTGAGAAAGCGGCCGGTGTGGCCGTGCATTACCGCCTTTTTATTGCCGGAAAAAGAAAATGTCCAAACCGGATGGGCTGTGCTTTGGCCGGCGGCCCTGCCAACAAAATAGGCGGGGTAGATATCTACAAGCCTTGCGCCGCCATGGTCGGCCTCCAGCCTTTCCGCCACAGTTTCTGCCAGTTCGCGGGGATCCAAAAGCCGGCTTTCCTGCCCCACCGGGTTGTCCAGTAAGGTGATTTGGCGGTTATAATGAATCACACCACGGTCTGAAAGGCGCAGGGAAACGGGAGGCTGGGGTGTAATCAGCGGCACTCCGTGCTGAACTGAAAACATAGACAGTGAATAGGTGCGCTGCTGACGCCTGTCCCAACTTAACTGAGGAGCCTCCTCCAACTGATTCAAATGCAGATGGTCGGGCCATCCGCCCATCAACTGCAGGTACTGGGCTGTTTCCCGCAATATCTGGGAAAGCTCCAGTGGTTCCTGGCCCGGTTCACTATTGGGGGAAGAATACTCCAGTTCGCCACGGGAAAAGAAACGTAACCCCCGTTGTCCGTCGGTATAAATAAAGGCGCCGTCCCGCTCCTCAATGCGTCGCACCAGAGCGGTGTCCACAAAAATACTGCGCAGCAGTTTTTCCGCATCCAATTCCTCCGGTACCGTAGCATAAGCTGCCAGGACAGGCATTTCCCCGGGCAGCAAAATAACCTCTTCTTCAGGTAGGTTTAACGCCTCCCAGGACTCAGCTTCGCTGGCCACATATACTGCTGCCTGAGAAAAAGTTTCCACAGTCTCACTTTCCCATTCCGGCGGCAGAGCAGGCAGTTGTCCTTTTAGCCATTCTCCCGCCACGTCCCTGTACCAGATGTACTCCGGCTCGGCAGCCAGCCAGGCCGCCTCGGTAATCTGTAAGTCTGCGGAGGCGGCAGAGGACAACCAAAGGCCGGGAGTAGCGGGCACGGCAAACTCAGCGGTAACAACCCTGCCGGTCAGCTCCGGCGCTTCTTCCTGCTGCTGCGGCAGCTCAGAGATGCGCATCAAATCCAGCATCAGGCCCCAGGCCTGGCGGTGTTCATTGTCCCAGGGAAACAGTATCCGCCAGGTGGTCTCTTTCTCTTCTTCTTCTTCTTCTTCCTTTTCTTCTACTTCCTGAAGACGCAGTGTAGGAAGATTTTGTTCCGTTACGGGGCGCATTTCACCAAATACCAGCTGCTCATAAGCAGGCAAGGCCGCCGTTTCCAGTGCGGGCTGACCAAATAGCAGCCTGCCGGTCAGGCCAATGCTTGTGAGAACCAAAATTAATAAAACCAGCGTTTTTATGCGCTCTCGCATGCATCCGCCCCTCCTTCATCCGTTGTCAGCGGCAGGCTTATGGTAAATTGGGTGCCCTTTTCCGGCTCACTGCATACGGTAATACTGCCGCCGTGTGCTTCCACAATTTCACGGGCAATGGACAGTCCCAGTCCGGTTCCGCCAAAATCACGGGACCGTGCCTTGTCCACACGGTAAAAACGGTCAAATACCCGTTTAACATCCTCAGGTGGAATACCTATGCCGTCATCGGCTACATGGATTACAGCCTGGTCTTCAGCCACTTCCAGTGCAATCCGGATTAAACCGTGTTCCGCCGTATACTTAAAGGAATTCTGAATGACATTAATCAAAACCTGTTTCATTTTGTCGCGGTCAAAACAGTGCCAGACCGTAGTCTCAGGCAGTTCCACCGTAACATGGCGCGGTTCTTCCTGAAATTTAACGCGCAGTTCGTTGACCACTTCACTCACCAGTTCATTTAAAGGAAGCTTTTCCTTCCGCCAGGCCACCTGCCGGTAATCCAACTGGGAGAGCGCCAAAAGATCCTTTACCAACCGCACCATCCGTTCCGTTTCCTTTTCCATGGTGGAAAGAAAAGACAGGCAGGTCTCAGGCTCATACATGGCTCCGCCCAATAAGGTTTCGGTATAACTTTTCATGGTGGTCAGCGGTGTACGCAGTTCATGGGAAACATTGGCCACAAATTCCTGTTGGATGCGAATCAGTTCCCGTTCTTTGGTGACATCATGGAGAACAATAAGCACTCCGGAGAGAAATTCGGTATCGGTAATTTCATCCTGGGTATGGAAGGGAACATAGCTGGCAACAATCAGCTGCTGGTGGGGCTGCAGCATAATCTCACGGCTTTCCTGCCGTCCCGTATTTAAAATGGCCGCCAAATCCACCGGCGCCACCAACTGTCCCAGTACTTCCGCAGTAGGTTCACTCTCTTCGTTTAAATCCAGGAGTCGGTGGGCAGTGGGGTTGACATGCAGGACCTGTCCGTCCCGGTTCAGAGCCACAATGCCGTCGGTCATATGATTGAGGATAGCCTCCACTTTTCCCTTTTCCGAAGAGATTTCCCTTAACGTGGCGTCAAGCTGGCGGGAGAGGTAATTAAACATCTGGCCCAACCGGCCGATTTCATCCTGGGAATGGATTGTAATACGCTGCCGGAAATCACCGTGGGCAATTTGTGCTGCCTTGGAGGTAACCTCCTGAATAGGGCCTGTAATGGTCTTAGCCAGAAAAAAGCCCAGCAAAACCGTGACTCCGATGACCAGTACCGCCCCTGTTAAAAAGATAAACTGGATTTCCCGCAGTGTGGCATAAATGGGCTCCAGTGAACCAATCAGATATACCACACCCAGCGTTTTTTCACCGGAGCGGACAGGCAGAGCAAGATATTTGACCCGTTCCCTTGTTTCCGGTTCCAACCGTATTTCTTCGCTGCGGCTGCCGGTAAGAGCCCGGGTTATTTCTTCCTGAAAAATTCGCTGGCCCTGCAGCTGCTCTTCAGGGCGGGAGGAGGAAACAACCCGGCCAAAAGCATCCAGGACCATAATATCGGTGGTTCCCGCATAACGGGAGTACTCCAATACCAGGCCGTCAATGGAACCGTCGTCATCGCCGCCGGCCAGATAGCGTTCCACAAAATTGGCCAGTAGTAAACCCTGGGATTCCAGGTTTTCCGCATACGTATCCAGATAGTACCGCTCCAGGGACTGGGTCAAAAACACGGCGAAAAACTGCATGGCAAAAAGAATCAGCAGAGAATAGATAAAGACAATTTTCCACTGAACGCTTCTAAACATGATCTTTTCTCCTGATGAAATACCCGGCACCGCGCTTGGTGCGAATATAGCGGGGCTGACTGGGGTTTTCTTCAATCTTTTCCCGCAAACGGCGAATAGTGACATCCACTGTTCGCTCATCACCGTAGAAATCATAGCCCCACACTTCAGATAGCAGCTTCTCACGGCTGATAACATACCCCGCGTTGCGCATCAGGTACACAAGGAGCAGATATTCCCGGTAAGTAAGATCAATGTCTACACCGTTTTTGCGGATTTCCATCCTGCCGGTGTCCACCTGCAGGTCATCACAGATGAGAAACTCGCCGCCAGGCCCTTTGGCAGCTTGTGTGCGGCGCAGTTGGGCCTTAACGCGGGCCAACACTTCACGGGCGGAAAAAGGCTTGGTCACATAGTCATCGGCACCCAGCTCCAGGCCCAGCACCGTATCAAGTTCGGTATCCTTTGCTGTGAGCATAATAATGGGAACATTGCTTACCCGCCGGATATCGCGGCAGACGGCAAAGCCGTCCTTTTTGGGCAGCATAATATCCAACAGAACCAGATCAGGCGATTCGGTCTGCATCAGGCGGGTAGCTTCCTCGCCGTCATAGGCCACCACCACGGCATAGCCTTCCTGCACCAGGTTGTAACGCAGGATTTCCGCAATGGGCTTTTCATCATCCACCACCAAAATCTTTTTGCTAAGCACGGCCACACCTCATCTGTTAGTTAGTACCTATTACTTCGTTTAAAAGAGTTTTTTTCCTGCCTGGACCCCGATAGTGCAAAAAGCGCCTGATAAGGCGCTTAGTTTTTTCCATCTTCTCTGACCCTGAACCAGCGGTCATCTTCCCTATGCCACTTTTGCCAGCCGTTTATAAATTCTTCTCTGTCCAGGCCGTACACCTGCTTTAGGGCCTGATAAAAAGGTGTTTGCTCTCCCAGCACATCAATAAAACGGTTTAGGCCATCCACGCCTTTCAAATGCTCCATGTATGTCACCATACTCAGACCCTGCCGATAGGCCAGAGCCTGATTTGGCAGTTCATCAAAGCCTTTGTCCAGTTCATCCAGAGAGTACAGGGTATTGGCCAGCGAGCTTCCCGCTTCCAGCCATTCATAACCCAGCACCTGATATTCGACTATTTGGGACAGTCCTTCACTGAACCACCGGGTGTAATTTCCCCGGGTACGCAAATCCAGCACAAAATGGGTGTACTCATGAACCAAAGGGCCCTTCTGCACAAATTGCTCCAGCCGTTCTTCTTCTCCCACCCAGTCCCAGGCGCGGGGAGTAAGGATTTTAACTGTATCTGCCAGGTATACTCCTAATGCTCCCGTACCGTCACTCCAGCCAAAAACCTCCTGAAAAGTTTCCTGGTCGGGGACAACCACCAGCCAAGGTCTTTTTGTTCCGGATTGGTGAGGTAAAATGGCGGCCACCTGCTTTACCGCCGCATCGGCTTCCGATCCCAGCCAGGCAGCTATATCCTCATCTTCCGGGCTGTAGCGCAACTGAAAATACTCGGTCTCCAGTGCCGGCCACTGCACATAGTGTCTGCGGGCCGAGACCGCCACAATGCCCTGCCAGGCAGTGTGCAGCAGATTAGAAAACATTGGACTGGTAACCAGCAAAAAACAAAGCGCCACCACTGCCAGGCGCATTTGATGGCGTTTAAGTTGGACTCCTGCCATGGTATCCCCTCCCCCGTCAATCCTTCATTTTCATCATAACAGATTTATGCCGACTCTTCATTGGAAATAGCAGGCACAAAGAAGATAAATTTAGGCAAAAAAAATAACGTGGGGTGCCACGTTATTAAAAGAAAAATATATTAAGAGGGGGTCAAACTTATTTTCATTATACAGTGCTTATATTACAAGCAGATTACAGTGGAGTTATTTTTATATGACAAAGCCCGGACAAGGTCCGGGCTTTGGGGTTTCTTTAGAAAAACTGCATCGGGTTTACATGAGAGCCGTTGCGAAGCACTTCAAAATGCAGGTGCGGGCCGGTGGAATTGCCGGTGCTGCCTATTCGGGCAATCTGCTGACCGCGCTGTACTGTTTGGCCCACAGAAACCTGGTTTGAAGAGTTATGCGCATACCGTGTCACATAGCCGTTTCCGTGGTCAATGGTTACCATCAGTCCGTACCCGCCGGACCAGCCGGCCTGGGTCACCCGTCCACTGTCTGCAGCCAACACCGGTGTACCACTGGAAGTGGCAATGTCTACACCACGATGGAATCCGCCTCCACGCGGTCCGTACGGGGATGTAATTCTGCCGCCGCCGGATACCGGCCACTGGAACCGGCCGGTGCCCTGTGCGGCAGGTACTGCAGCCGTACCCCGGGCCACAATCCGGTCTTCCGGTTCCTGAATAACCTCTTCAGACACCATTTCACGCTTAACTTCATGACCATTTTCTGTGGTAATTCGATACGTAACTTCTTTGGTTCCCTGTTTCCCCGACTCAACAACGCGGGTGTTGCCGCGATACATGCTGCTGTCATTTTGGTACTTTGTTTCGTAGGGGATTCTTTGGGTCACTACCACATCTTCGGTTACCGATACATTAACAAGGGGTTGGGAGACTAAAAGGTCCAGTTCCTCACCGGGCTTGATACTGTCTTCATCTATCTGGGGGTTGGCTTCCCTGATCTCACTGACGGTAAGATTATTGTTTCGGGCAATGGTCCACAGCGAGTCCCCGCGGGAAACCAGATAAGTTTCCCGGCGGTCTGTACCGCGGGCCAGAATCTGTGTGGCTGTTTCCGCAGCGTATAATTCATCGGGATCCACCAGCATCAGGCGCGCCTCCACCTGGTCGTTTAAGACCACGGCCTGGATAATGGCATTATCATCGCCGCTAACATAGGCGGTTTTTAAACCTTCCAGCACCGTTTCGTAATCTTCTTCACTCTCCACTGCCAGAGTGGATTTGCCATTTATGTAAATGACATAGGCGTATACATTATAATCCAAAGTGCGGCGAAGGTAATCCTTCACTTCCCAGTCATCGGGTTTCTCGCCCCGGCGCTGCTCCCTCTCCACACGGATTTGCTGAAGTGCGCTCACGTCCAGGCCAAAACGCTCTTCTTCCTGCTCTTTAAGCTCGGCCAGAAGCTCCGTGACAAATTCCTCTTCGCTTATCAGTCCCACTTCCTCATCATCAACATAGACCACATAAGCGTAGGATCCTGCCTGAACCACCAGCGAAGTGGCCAGGATTAAACCCACGGCCAAAACGGCGCCGACATATTTTAAATTAATGCGCCTGGCCTGCGCAAGAAGTTTTGTAAAATCCGGCTTAGGAACCTTTATGTCCCGAAGTTTAGTTAAATCCGGTTTTGGTAACCTCACTGACTGTAACTTGGCTTTAAATTTTGCCAGATCCGGCTTGACCAGCTTTGCTGAGCGTTGCCGTAACCCTGTCAACCCTGCCTGCAGCTTTTTCTTAGCCATTTGCATGATTGCCGTCAGTTTTTCTTTATGCATATGACACCTCTCTAGTTTGCCGGGAAAATATGTAATTTCCGGTTCTACAATGGTATTTTCTGACTTCACTTCAGTCTATTTCTTCATTTCTTAAGAAAATCCTGCAAAAATTTAATACTTTATTAAAAAAACTTAAAAAAAAATAAGAGACCATTAATAGGTCTCTTAACATTCTTGGTGACCCCTACGGGAATCGAACCCGTGTTACCGGCGTGAAAGGCCGGTGTCTTGACCGCTTGACCAAGGGGCCAGAATAATGGTGAGCCATGGTGGGCTCGAACCACCGACACCCTGATTAAAAGTCAGGTGCTCTGCCAACTGAGCTAATGGCTCAAATGTCCTACGGAATAATATACTACTATATCATTGATACTTTGTCAACGGTTAATTCAGGAAATAAGCAATGCCTTAGAAGAGAGCCTTAGAAGAGGTCCTGCAGTACCTTGGTCTGGCTGCGTTTTGGGCCCACAGAAACTATGGCCACCGGCACTCCGGATATTTCGCTGATGCGCTGCACATAATTTTTGGCCGCCGGGGGGAAATCTTCAAACCGCTCAATGGCTGCCAAATCTTCCTGCCAACCGGGAAATTCTTCAAAGATGGGCTCACAGTCCTCCAGAGCGCTCAAGGTTGCCGGTACATGGTTAATTATTTCTCCCTGGTAGCGATAGGCGGTGCATATTTTCACTGTATCCAATCCGGTCAGTACATCCAAAAGGGTCAGCGCCAGGCAGCTGAGGCCGTTAATCCGGGCTGCATGAGCCAAAACCACCGCATCAAGCCAGCCGATACGCCGCGGCCGTCCCGTTGTTGTCCCGTATTCCCTGCCCACCTCACGGATGCGGTCGCCCACTTCATCGTGAAGCTCCGCAGGAAACGGTCCGTCGCCCACCCGGGTGGTATAGGCCTTGGCCACGCCCAAAACGGTATTGATGCGGGTTGGGCCCACACCGGCTCCGATACATGCTCCTCCCGCAGCAGGGGAGGAAGAGGTTACATAGGGGTAAGTGCCGTGATCCAGGTCCAGCATGGTTCCCTGGGCTCCCTCAAAGAGAATCTTCTTATTATCACTGATTAGATCGGCTAAAAGCAGGCTGGTATCGGTAACGTAGGGGCGAAGAATCTCAGCATATTCTCTGTATTCCTCCACCAGCGAATCCACATCAAAGGCCTCGGCGCCATACACCTTGGATAGTAAGATATTTTTTCCTTCCAGAATACCGCTTAGTTTTTGCCGTAGTTCCTCTTCATTGAGCAAATCCGCAACTCTCATTCCGGTACGGTTGACCTTATCCATATAGGCCGGCCCTATGCCGCGCAGAGTAGTGCCGATTTTACCTTCTCCACGCTGTGTTTCTTCCAACTCATCCAGTCGTTTGTGATAAGGCATCACCAGGTGTGCCCGGTCACTGATGCGCAAATTGGCAAGGTCAATGTTTCTTTCCTTTAGCCCCGCCATCTCGCTGGCCAGTGCTGCGGGATCCAAAACCACCCCGTTGCCGATTACACAGATTTTGCCGGGATAGAGAATCCCGGAAGGAATCAAGTGCAGCTTAAATACCTCGTCACCCACACTCAATGTATGCCCGGCATTGGTTCCTCCCTGATAACGAACTACCACATCTGCCTTTTCCGCAAGAAAGTCGGTTACTTTCCCTTTTCCTTCATCTCCCCATTGAGACCCGATTAAAACGACGGTCGACATGCACTCACTTCCTTTCTGGTATAAAAATAACCCAAACAGAATTTTTAATTCCATTTGAGTTACAGATAGCAATCTCCACCTTTTTTTTCTTGGTTTTTCCACCATAGTTTAGCAGAGTAAAGGATTTTTGTCAAGCGGTGGCCGGAGGTTCCATCCCCGGTTCATGGTCACGGGAAATGCTGAGGAATTTGTTGTGGCTCTCTTTGAAGTACAGGTTAATGGTCCCTACCGGGCCGTTTCTCTGCTTGGCCAGGATAATTTCTGTATCCTGACGGTTTTCCATGTTGGGATCATAATAGCCTTCGCGATAAATAAAGGCCACAATATCGGCGTTGGCTTCAATCCCGCCCGATTCCAGCAGGTCACTGAGAATGGGCCGCTTCTTTTCCCGCTGTTCCACCGCACGGGATAACTGAGACAGCGCCACAACGGGGCAATCCAGTTCCTTGGCCAGTGCCTTCAGGGAACGGGAGATACCCGAAATTTCCTGTTGTCGGTTTTCCGCCCGTCCGCTGCCCTGCATCAGCTGCAGGTAGTCGATAAAGATGGCAGACAGGCCATGCTCCGCTTTAAGGCGGCGGGCTTTGGCCCGCATCTCCATCACGGAAATGGCGGCGGTGTCATCAATAAACAGCGGCGCTTCCGCCAGCGGCCCCGCCGCCTTGGTCAGCCGGGGGTAATCATCCTCGGCCAGAAAACCGCGCCGCAGGCGTTGCGCGTCGATATTGGCCTGGGCACAAAGAATCCGCTGTACCAGCTGCTCTTTGGACATTTCCAGGGAAAAGACAGCCACCGGCAGTTTTTCATTCACCGCTATATGCTGGGCTATGTTTAGCGCCAGGGTGGTCTTACCCATACTAGGCCGGGCGGCCAGAATAATCAAATCTGAATTCTGGAAGCCGGAGGTCATGTTGTCCAGGTCGGGGAAACCGGTGGGCACACCGGTTACGCCCCCTTTGTTGCCCCACAGTTTATCGATGCGGTCAAAGGCACCTTTTAAAATATCCTTCATCAAAGCAAACCCCTGGGGGTTAGAGCGCTGGGATACTTCAAAAATGGCCTGCTCGGCCTCATCCATGATTTCTTCCACATCGTCCTTGGCTTCAAAAGCGCGCGAAACAATACGGGTGGCGCTGTTAATCAGCGAACGCAGCACCGCTTTCTCCTGCACAATGCGGGCATAATAACCCACATTGGCCGCGGTGGGGACTATATTGGCCAGGGTGGTGAGATAGGGCATGCCGCCGATATTATCCAGCTGGTTTTGCTGGCTTAACTCCTCGGCCAAAGTAACCAGATCCACCGGTTCACCGCGTTCACTTAAATCCAGCATGGCCTGGTAAATTTTTTGATGGCCGTCACGATAAAAATCTGTGGCCCGCAAATATTCGCTGGAGGCCACAATGGCATCTTTGTCAATCAGCATAGAGCCCAGAACAGACTGTTCCGCCTCCAGGTTTTGCGGGGGTACCCGTTCCATATTCCCGCTCATAGGACACCTCTTTTTAGGAAACTTTATTTCTTTTCTGCACCAGTTCTGCGGCGGTTTCTCCAAAGAACCAGGGCAGAGCTTCTTCTACAGTGGCCACGGGAATAACCTGCATCCCGTCCGGCACTTTGGGAACATCATCTTTATTCTCTTGCGGTACTAAAACCACCGGCATGCCGGAAAGTCTGGCACCGTAGATCTTTTCGGGGATTCCGCCCACAGGACGGACATAACCCTGCAGGGAAACTTCGCCGGTCACAGCAACGTTTTGCCGCACAGGCCAGTCTTTAATAGCGCTTATCAGGGCAATAACCACCGCCAGTCCCGCAGAAGGACCGTCTATACGTCCGCCACCGATTACATTGACATGCAAATCATAGTCCTGTAAATCCTCCCCGGTGATACGACGGATGACCGCCGCCGCATTAAAAACCGAATCGCGGGCCATGCTGCCGGCGGTTTCATTAAACCGGATTGTACCTTTGCCGGGCTGGCGGGCAGGAAAGGATATGGCCTCTATTTCCAGCACTCCGCCATGGTAGCCGCTCACTCCCAGGCCAAAAACCCGGCCGCAAGCTTCACCTTCGGTATTTTTCTGCGGCGCATTGGGACTGTGGCGCCCGGAACGCAGGGAATCCATCACAATCTCCCGGGTGATGATAATTTCTTCGTTGTCACTTTCGGCCTGCCGGTACAGAGCCAGTCCAAAAGCATCTGACACCAGGTTTACCGCCTGGCGACCTTCGGTGGTATATTCGCTGATGGTGCGCGCCACGCCCGGTTCCAGTTTGGCTTCCAGCTTGACGGCGGCACCGGCGGCAATTTCTTCAATGTGCGCTGAAGTCAGTGGCTCAAAAAACACTGAGGTGCAGCGGGAACGCAACGCCGGATTAATTTCCTCCGGGGCGCAGGTTGTGGCTCCGATAAGCACAAAATCTGCCGGAGCCCCTTCTTCAAAAAGCTTACGGATATACTGCGGCACCTGGCTGTCGCTGGAATCATAATATGCGGAATCAAACTTGACGTTTTTATCTTCCAGTACCTTTAAAAGCTTACTCTGCAGGTGCAAATCCAGCTCGCCGATTTCATCGATAAACAGGATACCGCTGTGCGCCTCGGTTACCAGGCCCGGCTTGGGCTCCGGCACACTGCCGTCCACCAGGTCTCTTTTGGCGCCCTGATAAATGGGATCATGGACCGACCCCAAGAGGGGATTGGTGGTCTCTCTGGGATCCCAGCGCAAAGTGGTGCCGTCAACTTCCACAAAGGGCGCTTCGGCATGAAAAGCACTTTGTTTCAGCTTTTTGGCTGCCTCCAGTGCCAGGCGGGCCGCTGTGGTTTTACCCACGCCGGGAGGGCCGTAGATAATCATATGCTGGGGATAGGGAGAGGCCAGCTTGGCCATCAGCGCCTGAACCCCTGCTTCCTGGCCCACTATTTCGTCCAGGGACTGGGGACGCAGAATATCCATGGCGGAACGGTTAAGTTTTTGGCACTTCATCTTTTCCAGCTGGGCAAACTTTTTTAATGTCTGCGGGCTTTCCGGGCCGCCCTGTTCTTTAACCAGCTGGCGCTTAACTTCCATTATATATTCTTCATGCTTTTCCTGCATTTTCTCCGCCACTTTGCGCTCAATGGAATCTTCCACAGCGCGGCGGGCGGTCTGGTCCGCCAGCTCGTCATAGAGCTCCTGTAATACAGCGGGAATATCCTCCATAGCCGGAGTCTCCACGATGGCGGGGTTTTCATAAATCACCCGCTGCAGACCCAGTACCCTTTCCTCCGGTTTACGGGAACGCAGCAGAGTTAAAGCCTCCAGCTTCCCTGCCTTTAAAATCAGCTTATCTGCACCAACCATCCCGGATAGCATGGTATAGAGGGCATTGATCTCCCGCTTAAGCTGATCTTCCTGGTCCAGTGACTGTAGGTTTTGTGATACTCTTGTTGTCCATGTTTTTTTCATTACTACAAGCTCCTTAGTGCTTATGACTTAACGATAAGCTCCAGGTTGGCATCCACTTCGGGATGAAGTTTTACACGTACAGAATACGTCCCCAGAGCCTTTACCGGGTCGGAGAGTTCTACTTTACGCTTGTCCACGGAAAAACCCTGTTTTTTCAGGGCAGCCGCCACATCATTGCTGGTGATGGAACCAAACAGGCGGCCGTTTTCACCCACCTTGGCCTTCATCTCCAACTTAAGCCCATTTAGCTTGGACGCCGTTTCCTGGGCTTCAGTCAGGGCTTTGGCTTTTTTGCCTGCCACCACTTTTTCCTGCTGCTTATGCTGCTTTAAGTGGCCGCCGCTGGCTTCCACCGCCAGACCACGGGGCAAAAGGAAGTTTCGGCCGTAGCCTTCCGCCACCTCTTTAATCTCACCCTTTTTTCCCAGAGCCTTAACATCTTTTAATAAAATCACCTGCATCTGATCAACCTCCTCTTCACAGGCAACAGACTTGCGTGACTGTTCTTCTTTCCACAAGCCGCAAATGATTTCCTGCCTGTTTTCCTTTGCTTTTCATTGCTAATTTTTCGCTATTTTTGGGAAGATAGGAAAAGCATCATAAACTGTGAAACAGATTTGCCTGCCGGTATATGAAAAGCGCCCGGAACCCGGACGCTTATCCTTTATTTACTCAGTTGAGTAGGGCAGCAAAGCAATATTGCGGGCCCTTTTAATGGCAATGGTCAGCTGACGCTGATGCTTGGCGCAATTGCCGGAAATACGGCGCGGCAGGATTTTGCCCCGCTCGGTGACAAAACGTGCCAGCTTGCCTGTCAGCTTATAATCGATATTCTGCACTTTATCTACACAGAAGTTACAGACTTTACGTCTGCCTCTGCGACCACGCTCTCTGCGCATTACCTAAACCTCCTTTTGTTCCCACAACCGCCCTCAGGCAGGCTTAAAAGGGAACGTCATCTTCACCAATCATTGAATCATCGAAGGCCGGTGGCCCGTCAAATGAACGCTTTTCCTTGGTGTCGAGGAACTGGACGCTGTCGGCCACCACTTCTGTTGCGGTTCGCTTTTGTCCTTCGCGGTCCTCATAAGAGCGAATCTGCAAACGGCCCTCCACAGCCACCAGGCTGCCTTTTCCCAGGTACTTGGCACAGTTTTCCGCCTGGGCGCGCCAGACCACAATGGGTATAAAATCCGCTTCCTTCTGTCCACCCTGTGAGGAAAACCGGCGGTTAACAGCTAACGTAAACGAGGCCACCGCCACGCCGTTTGCCGGTGTGTACCTAAGCTCGGGGTCTCTTGTCAGACGACCTATCAGCACGATACGGTTTAGCATTCATTTCACCACCTGCACACTTTATTCTTCTTCTTTAACAAAGAGGTAACGAATGACATCATCAGATATCCGGAAGTTCCGCTCCAGCTCGTCGGTTGCACGCGACTCACCGGTATAGTTGAAGAGCACATAATACCCTTCATTGAACTTCTTCTTTACCTCATAGGCCAACTTGCGACGTCCCATGCGATTTACATTGGTTACTTCAGCGCCTTCACCTTCCAGGATACCCTTAAATCTTTCCACCAGAGTATCATAAGCTTCCTCTTCCAGTTCGGGCTTTAAAATAAACATGGTTTCGTATTTGTTCATGGCCTATTTCACCTCCTCCCTATGGACTTTTGGCCCCCGGTAACCGGGAGCAGGGAAGTACATCCTTTATAGTACCATAATCAGCCAGACAAGACAAGCATGAGATTAAAAAATGATGCTCATGCTATTAACATGACTTTTTTCGACAGGACTGTGATAAGATGGACCTTTATTTACTGGGAGCCGGCTTTTCCAGCGATGCCGGCGTGCCCACCATGAAAAACTTTATCGCTGCGGTGGAACAAACCAAAGAAACCCTGGCCGATAAGACTGTTTGGGAAGTACTGGACCGTGCCGTTGGTTATGCCGCAGAAACCGGCACCCAAAACATAGAAGACTTGCTGGCAGCAGCTATAAATAAGCCGGTTTTCTTTGATTTAATCTGGGCTTTCGGCATGACCATCAACCAGTGTTCCCGTAAATTTCTTGACATCTGCCGCACCGGCGGTGATGTGGGCTGGTACCAGGACTTTGCGCGGCTTTTGGCCAACACCGACGCCCGGGTCCTTACTTTTAACTATGATTTAATATTAGAGGACGTATTGTGGTGGCGTACAGGTTTGGGGGAAGATTATTCCCTCTCCTTTACAGAAAGCTACTGTCGCCCCTGCCATACGGCAAAAGCCGGCGCCGTGCCCATCTACAAACTTCACGGCTCCATAAGCTGGCTTAGGTGCCTAAGCTGCAGTTACTCGGCAAACCGTTACCGGCACATCCTGGCCGACGCTTATCACCAACAGCCCTGCCCGCTGTGCCAAAAGCCCCTGATTCCGCTGATTATCCCGCCCACCTTCCATAAAGCATCTGTTCTGGCCCGGCCCCTTACCCCCCTCTGGCAGCAGGCCGACCGGCTTTTAGCCCGCGCCACCCGCATTATCATCGGCGGGCTGTCTTTTGCCCAACGGGACGCCGACATTCGCGCCCGGTTCATAAGCGGCATCAAAAACAATCTCAGCCTGGAAGAGGTGGTCATCATCAACCGTGATGAAAAACGGTGTGCCGCCATCGGAGAACTCTTGCCGCCCGCCGTCCCCTGGCGCGCTGTCTCCGGCTTCCCCCAATTCTGCCGCGAAACGCAAAACAGGGACGGACCTTTTTTCGCTTAAACCGTGCAATATATTGCATAGGTTCATATGTGGGGCCTGACCCCACAAGAAGTATGGAAAAACCCCGGCACGCCGGGGTTTTGGTTTAGCTCTTTTCATTATCGGTGAGTACTTCACGTACGCCTTTTTCGAATTTAGCTCTGGGCACCATGACGCTGCGTCCGCATCCGCTGCATTTAATGCGAAAATCCATGCCGATGCGCAGAATCTGCCAGACATTGCTGCCGCAGGGATGCTGTTTTTTCATGCGAACTGTTTGGCCCACGGCATAATCAGCCATGCTGATTTTCCTCCTTGTCATTGCCCCGGTCATAAATTACCCGGCGTGGATAGGGGATTTCAATGCCCAGCTCATCAAATTTATTTTTAATGGCCCGCAGCATATTCCGTTCCACCTGCCACTGTGTCATGGGTTCTGTTCTGGCAATAATGCGGATTTCCACAGAAGAGTCTGCCAGTTCCACCACGCCCAATACGGTGGGACCCTCTACCACATCCTGTTCACTTTCACCAAACTCCCGCATCAGCTCTTCCAGCACCACAAGAACATGGTCCACATCTTCCTCGTAGGCCACACCCACATCCACCATGGCGCGCATGTTGCCGCGGGTTCTGTTGGTTACCGTTTCAATCATCCCGTTGGGCAAAATATGGAGCTCGCCGCCAAAATCGCGGATCTTGGTGATTCTAAGCCCCAGCTCTTCCACAATACCGGAATAGGAGCCGGTGGTTATGAAATCGCCCACAGAAAACTGATCTTCCAGAATGATAAAGAATCCGCCTAAGAGATCTCTTACCAGGTTTTGCGCGCCAAAGCCCACGGCCAGGCCCAAGACACCGGCACCGGCCAGGATGGGCCCAATTTCCAGACCCAGTTCTGCAAGTATTAGCACACCGGCCAGCGCATAAAGTACATAGCGCAGGATAGAGGATAACAGCGCAATCAGCGTGTTTACCTTGTTTTCCGGTATATAGGAAGGCTTGTCCTCCGTTGGTGCGAAGATACGGTGAATCAGAGCGTTACCAAAGCGCATGGCCAGTCTGGTCAGAACCAGAATGATAAGGATTGTCAAAATCCGGCCGCCCCAATTCAGAGCCAGAGGATAAAGTACATCCTCCAGATTGGCACCTAAGAAGTTGCCCTGTAGTAATTCCTGCATCAAAAAACTCCTTACCTAGCCTAAGTAAACCTATTGTTTATCAAGTACGGATGTGATCTCTTTAAATACCTCATCAATATCTTTGGAACCGTCCACCGTAAAAAGGATTCCCTTTTCATCATAGTACTTAATCAACGGCTCGGTCTGATTGTTATATACTTCCAGGCGCTGCTTTACCGTCTCTACGGTATCGTCTGAGCGCTGGTACAATTCACCGCCGCACTTGTCACAGACACTTCTTACCTTAGGCGGGTTAAACTGTACATGGAACGAGGAACCACAGCTTCTGCAGACACGACGCCCGGTCAGCCGCTCCACCAGCTCTTCCTGATCTACATCCACATTTACCACACCGGTCAGCGGTGTACCCATCTCCTGCAGTGCTTCATCCAACGCTTCCGCTTGTGCCAGCGTCCGGGGGAAGCCGTCCAGCAGATAACCGTTGTCACAGTCAGGCTGCTTCAGCCTTTCCTTGACAATATTAACCACCAATTCATCGGGAACCAATTCCCCTTTGTCCATATACTCTTTGGCTTTCAGACCCAGCTCGGTGCCTTCCTTGATGGCAGCGCGGAAGATATCACCGGTGGAAATATGGGGGATGTTATATTTTTTTACCAGCCTCTCTCCCTGTGTCCCCTTCCCGGCGCCGGGGGGGCCCAGCAGAACTATACGCATGCGTACATCTCCCTCCTTCTTAGCATTCTGAATATTTTGACCTTCTATGTATTCTGCCCAAAGAGTGGGAAATCCTGCATTTTCGCCAAAAGAAATGGGCTGCAAATAATTACGGATCTTTCATATCACTGCTTATCAGATAAACTGCAGTAGATAAGATACCATCCAGGCAAGATAGGAAACGGTCAGGTCTTGATGCAAAAAACCGAAAATGCCCAGCATGGACAGGGCATCCAGCGCTACACAAACCACCATTGATAACATCAGCCCATATAAAGCGCCCAAAAGTACACCGACCAGCCGCTGATGCTCTGGTATATTTTTCCAATTTGTTCCAAAGTGCTTTACTCTGATGAGCAGGGTGATAATCGCTGCTATAAATACAAAGAAAACAAAGAGAGCCAGCACTTTTACCAGCATGGTTGCCATCAGTGCCAGGGCTCCTTCTCCCGTAGCCGCCGGCAGCAGCTGTGCCTCCGGCATCAGTCTCAGCATAACCTGCCCGGCCAGGGGGGGGAGGTTAACTCCTGTTGTTTGGGACGTGCCGGCTTCCAGCACCAATTGCGAATTTTTGCTAAAGAATTCTGCAAAGACTGTTTCTGCCTGCCACTCCTGATTAAGGTAGGCACTAAATGGACGTTGAAAATAAACCGCCATGGCTAAAGCTGCCCCCAGCCCCAGACAGTGCAGAAACATTTTATAGCCGCCGTAGATGTAGCCCTTTGCCGCGCTCCACAGGGTCATGGTCAATGCAGCCAGATCGATCCAGGACATTCTAAAACCTCCGCATAACTTTATTTCCCGGGAAATAACGAAAATTACCATAGTATGCCAAATACTCTACACATAAAAAGGATGGCAGTTAAATATACTATCATATACGTATTCTTTGCGGGGGTATGCTATGTCTAACATTGGAAATCGTCTTCTGAGTCCACATAAAAAGAACGTCAGAGTTGAAAGTACCGATCCTTTTGCAGTTCAAAAAATTAGGTGTACACTTAATCAGATGCTGGAGGATAAATATCAGCAACCCGTTCATCAGCTTGTGGTGTTGTGTATCGGGACAGACCGGTCCACAGGCGATGCCCTGGGACCGTTAATCGGCACCAAACTAGGACGCCTTCAACCCAGGCATGCCGCAATTTTTGGCACTCTGGATGAACCGGTACATGCAGTTAATTTAGCAGAAACCATTGACAAAATTAATAACACTTACCCCTCTCCTCTGATAATTGCGGTGGATGCCTGCCTGGGGCGGATGGAAAGCGTGGGGTCCATCGACATCGGCATTGGTCCCATGAAACCGGGAGCAGGAGTAAACAAAGAGTTACCCGCCGTAGGAGAAATCCATATCAACGGCATTGTTAATGTGGGAGGTTTCTTAGAGTACTTTGTTTTGCAAAACACCCGCCTCAGCGTGGTGGTCCGGCTGGCGGAAACCATCGCCCGGGGGCTTTATTTCAGCCTGCAGAGCCTACCCAGGCTAAGCAGTGACGACAGTAAAAAGCAAGGCAAGCCCGAACTTGTACATTCAGGATGAGCACACTAAAAAAATCAGGCACCCGTCGGTGCCTGATTTTTTAGTGCAACCATTTGCTTTCCAGTTGTTTCAGGACATCTTCTGGCGTCAACCCCTGGGCACTGATTACCGGGGCATCGGTCATGGCGTCCTGCATATTCATAAAGTTTTTGTCACCACCGCTGATAACTGCCGCATCAGCCTGAGCAACAGACTTCATATCTACGACCTTATACCCTTTCTGCTGCAAATATTCCCTGATGGGGGACAAACCTTCTTCCACTGCAATTCTGCGTTCCATGGATCATGCCTCCTTTTCTGGCATTATCCTTCGCATTTAGCGGTGTTTTTATACTGCCGGGCTTATTTTTTCGTTTTCTGCAGCAGGGACCTTTATGCTAATGGCGTGATGGCACATCTCTACTTTCAGCGGAGTTTTACCGATCAGTTCACCGTCGGCATGCACATGAAGGGGCTTAGCACATTTTACAGCAATTTGTTTGCCGCGCAAAACTTGTACTGCCGGATGTTTTACGTGCTTACCCTGATAAACCAGGGGGAAGAGGCGCATAAACTGCAGGCGGTGTAGTTTACCCACAATGACCACATCTGCATAGCCATCCTGGGGATCGGCTTCCGGAGCTACTCTCATGCCGCTGCCGTAGTATTGGGCGTTAGCCACCGAAACAAGCCAGGCGTCCAATTCCGTGTGTTTTCCATCCACAGTAATGTGAAAGCGATGTGGGCGATAAAACACCAACTGTTTAACCAAGGCCAGCATGTATCCCAGTGAACCGGAAACTTTTTTAAACAATCGGTTGGCATCGGCCACCACCTCCGCATCCAGGCCGGCCCCCACCACATTATAAAACAGCTTTCCGTTCAGACGCCCCAGGTCCAAAGGCACTATATTACCGTCAAGCAAGCTGCGGCAGGCCTGAACGGGGTTGGCAGGAATAGAAAACGTACGGGCAAAATCGTTTCCCGTTCCGGCCGGGATAATACCCAACACGGCATCGGTGCCGTAAATGGCCGTGGCAATGAGGGACATGGTCCCGTCACCCCCCACCCCGGCTACCACAGCCCCCGGTGTTTCTGCCGCCTTCTTTGCCAGTGCTGTCAGATTATCCTCATCCTCACTGATGGCAAACCAGTAGGGGATGTCTTGTTGATGCAGGTATTGCTGTAATTCGTCCCAGGCTGTGCGGGCTTTGCCGTTGCTGGCTGCAGGATTAATGATAAAATACAGCGGCCTGTCTTTAGCAGGCAGATGGCTGGCCCTATCCTCAAAATGCTGTGGACTCATGTTTTTTCCTGTATGGAGAGCGGCTGCAGGGAGGCCGCCGCCTGACGGATAGCTTCTTGTTCCTCCATACTCAGCTGGTAGGTGGACTCCCCGTTCTTAACCGGCTTGGCATACGTCCGTGATTCTTCCCTGCCGTAAATACTGCTTATAACCACGCCGTTTCTCTGTGCATCCAGATAGGCCACAGCAAAACTGAGGTCACTGCCGGTTTCCTGGAAAGCATTGAAACGAACCACTCCGATACCGCGCGTTGCGGTATCCAGCACTTTTTCAATCTTCTCCATCCGCTTCCGGTTAGAATTAATACTCTCATTAACCATTCGGATATCGGCAAAAAGGTTTTCCAGCGTTCCTTCCAGGCTTTCCCCGTTTCCCCCGACCATAAACTCCTGGTACCGACGGGAAAGAAATAAAAACTTACGATATAAGACCAGATAAAAAATAAACAGCACCGCCACAGCCGCCAAAAAAATTAATAACAAATATTCTTCCATACAAAACCTCCTATAAAAGTGCAGCTATAAAATTTTCGCCATAAAGAAATCAAATCCTTGTAACTAATAAAATAAATTTGGCAGTATCCCGGTCCAGATTAAAACCACAATAAATGCGGGCAGAAAATTTGCCACCCTGATCTCCTTTAACTCCAACAAGTTAAGCCCAATGGCCACAATGAGCAAACCGCCCACACCTGAGAGCTCAGTTACAACTTCCGGCCCTAAAAAAGGCTGCAGTGTGCCTGCGGCCAACGCAATCCCCCCCTGATAGATCATCACCGGTACCGCGGAGAGTGTAATACCGATGCCCATTGTTGCCGCAGCGGAAACAGCAATGGCCCCGTCCAAAACGGCTTTTACATAAAGGGTGTCATGCCGCCCCAGCAGGCCGCTTTCCAACGCTCCATTTACGGCCATGGCACCCACACAGTACAACAGGGTACCAAACACGAAAGCACGGGAAATTCCCGATTCACTCTTAGCTGCCCGCTGCTCCAACCATGCTCCGGTTCGACGCAGCCAGGCATCAATACCTATCAACTCCCCGGCAATCCCGCCCAAAACCACACTTAACACCACAACCAGGATGTTTTGCGCTTCCAGCGCCATTTTTATACCGATTAGCAGCACTGCCAGCGAGACGCCCTCCATCACCAACACTTTCATTTTTTCCGGTATCCGGCTTCCCAGAAATAAACCAAGCACGCCCCCGGCCACAATGGCAGCACTGTTTACCACTGTACCCAGGAGCGCAAAACCCCATGTAACCTCCATGGCCAACCTCTCTTATTGTCCGATTAAATGTTTCACGTGAAACACTAAGGTATTTTCCGCAAATGTTTCACGTGAAACAAATTATAGTACTGATTAAAATAATATCTCGCATACTCTTTCCAGTTCATCCAGATCGTAAAACTGAATCTCCAACTTGCCGCCGCCTTTGGCAGACATGCGAACGTTTACTGCCGTTCCACAGACCTGACGCAACCTGTCCTCCAAGTCGGCAATATAGCTGTCTGTGGCCCCACCGGTTGCTGCCCTTGGCTTTCTCGCCGCTTTCTTCTTCGGCTCCTGGCCGGCCATTCTCTCCGTATCCCGGACTGACAGGCCCAACTCCACCGCTTTACGGGCGGCTAGGGGTTGCTTTTCCAAGGGTAGAGACAGAATGGCCCGGGCATGCCCCTCACTTAACTGCTGGTTGGCCACAAAATTGCGTGCCTCGGGGTGCAGAGCGGTGAGGCGCAGGGTGTTTGCCACCGCTGAGCGGCTTTTTCCAACCCTTTCAGCCAGCTGTTCCTGTGTGTAATTAAACTCTTCCATCAGGCGCTGATAGGCCTGTGCCTCTTCCAGCGGGTTTAAATCCTGCCTTTGCAGGTTTTCAATCAAGGCAATCTCCATCATCTCTTTGTCGGTGAGAGGACGGATTACCACCGGGACCCTTTGTAGGCCGGCTTTTTTGGCAGCGCGTAACCTTCTTTCTCCCGCCACCAGTTCGTACTCTCCGTCGGAGGGACGCACAATAAGCGGTTGCAGAATTCCGTGCTGTTCCACGGAGCGAGCTAGCTCCGCCAGTTTCTCCTCGTCAAAATGCTTTCTGGGCTGATATGGGTTAACACTGATTTGTGCAACATCCACATCCACCGCATCGGAGAGCGGGGTATCCTCTATTTCTGGAATCAGAGCCTGCAGACCTTTACCCAGCCGCTTTTTGCTCATTGGCCATCACTTCCTTTGCCAATTCTATATATGTTTCTGCGCCTTTGGAGCGCTCGTCATAGACAATGATGGGTTGTCCGTGACTGGGAGCTTCACTGAGGCGCACGTTCCGGGGAATCACAGTTTTAAATACTTTATTACCAAAATAGTTGTGCACCTCGTCGGCCACCTGGTTTGCCAGGTTGGTGCGGGAATCAAACATTGTCAGCACCACACCTTCATACCGCAGTTCTGTGTTTAAGTGCTTCTGCACCAGCTTTACCGTATTAGTCAGCTGGCTTAGCCCCTCCAGGGCATAATATTCACACTGAATTGGTACCAAAACAGTGTCGGCAGCAGTTAGGGCATTAATGGTTAACAAGCCCAGGGAAGGAGGACAATCTATGATTATGTAATCGTATAAATCTCTGACCTCTTCCAGGACGCGGCGTAGCCGAACTTCACGGGACATGGTTGGTACCAGCTCAATTTCAGCACCTGCCAGCTGAATGGTGGCCGGAACCAAATCCAGGTTCTTAATGACGGATTTAATAATAATGTTTTTTAAGGGCAGTTCATTAATTAATGCATCGTAAATACATACTTTAATATTCTTTTTTTCCTGTCCTATTCCACTTGTGGCATTCCCCTGAGGATCGATATCCAAGAGCAGGACAGAACGTCCTTGTGCAGCCAGGCACGCACTCAGATTCACCGATGTGGTAGTTTTCCCCACACCGCCTTTTTGGTTAGCCACCGCAATTACACGGGACATGATTCCACCTCGCTTCTCCGCAGTACGATATAAATTCGCGAATTTTGGCTCTTCTCCTGCAGGGTGGCATGATTTTCATGTATTTTCAGGTCGAACATTGTCCGGATTGCGGCAAAGTCGATTCCGCAAGTTAACAGTCTTGCCCTAGCAATGCTTATTGCCCGGGCAATAATGGGCGCTGTACTGCGGCAGCAACCGATGTCGATTTAACAGCCTGAGCAGAATTCTTTTTGTTTTTGGGAAGCCGAATGGTAACCTCAATACTGTCACCAAGATCATTTTCCTGTAGTCGGGCATTTAACCCGCCGGCTTCCAGGATAGAGACAGCCTGGCGGACAGTGTTCAGGAAAATACGGATATCGCGGATAATAACTTTTTTACGCTCCTTCACCGCAGTGGGCTCCAGGTTACTGAGATAATCCGCCACCCGTTTCTCAGTCTGCTGAACCGTATAACGCAGGTTACATACTTCCTGCAGAATTTTTAACTGATCTTCTTCGCCAGGTAGCTTGAGCAGGGCACGGGCGTGCCGCTCCGTCAACTCCTGTATCTGCAACTTCTCTTTTACTTCCCGCGGAAGTTTGAGAATACGCAGCTTGTTGGCGATGGTGGATTGGGACTTCCCCAGCCTTTGCGCCAGCACTTCCTGGGTTAACTTAAACTCGCGAATCAGGCTTTCATAGCCCTGTGCCTCTTCCAAAAAGGAGAGGTTTTCCCGCTGCAGGTTCTCAATGAGAGCCACGGTGGCCATGGCACTGTTGGATAATTCCCTGACTATGGCCGGTACTTCTGCCCAACCAAGTTTCTTACAGGCCAACAGCCGGCGGTGCCCCGCCACCAGTTCATAGCCGGTGGCAGACTTACGGGCAATTACAGGTTGGAGCAGCCCGTAAGTTTTAATTGACTGCGCCAACTCATATATTTTTTCCTCTTCGATGTTTTTACGTGGTTGGTAGGGGTTTGGTCGAATATTTGCAATGGCTATGTATTGAATCTGCTCCTGATCGAACTGGGTTTCCTCAATCTCCATAAGGGTTTTTAATTCCTCCGCCATTAAATTACCTCCGTTCGGGTTAGTTTAGCATAACTATATTTTTCGACACAGGAAAGGAATATCCTGCCATCTTGCCGGGAAGAAAATGAAAACATTCGGGGAATAAAATAAGCGCAAAAGACAAATTTTGTCTTTTGCGCCATACTATACTGCAAAAAGTATCAAGGTCTCAGCTATAAAGGGCGTTTTTCCGGTAATCCTGCCTTGCGGGGGTATTTTGCCGGTGTGGTCTCCAGCTTACGCAAAAAAAGCAGTGACCTCTCACCCATATTCTCTGGAAGCTGGTAGCGCCACTCTTTTCCCGGCGCACCGCCCAATTGGGAGAGGGCATTTTGTGCCTCTTGCAATTCGGTTGCTCCTTCCGGTCCCTTATAAGCTACAAAATAACCGTTTTGGGAGACAAAGGGCAGACAAAGCTCCGCCAGCACATTCAGTCTGGCAACGGCCCGGGAAACAACAAAGGGGAATTGTTCCCGGTAATCATCCTGCCGGGCATAATCTTCGGCCCGACCGTGGATAACTGTGACATTCTCCAATTCCAAAGCGGAAACCAGATCCTTAAGAAAGGAGACTCGCTTCTTGGAGGAGTCCAATAACGTGAGAGAAATTTGCGGACAGGCTATCTTTAAGGGGATTCCAGGCAGGCCGGCCCCTGTTCCCACATCCAGTAGGGGGCCCTTAAATTCCCGGCAGGCAGAGAGAACTTCCAGAGAATCCAGGAAATGCTTGATCATTACCTCTGCCGGCTCGGTAATACGGGTCAAATTAACCTGCCGGTTAGCTTCCACCAGTTGCCTGTAATACATCTCAAATCTGTCCGGAGCTTCCGGCGGCAGGGTAATGTTGCGAGTCTTTGCCAGTTCCCATATCTTATCACGCATATTTAGCGTCCCTCCCGTCGGCGCCGCTGCTCCATATAAACCAAAAGCACCGCAATGTCTGCTGGAGATACTCCGGAAATACGGCTGGCCTGACCCACAGAACGGGGGCGGATTTTCATCAGCTTTTCCACAGCTTCTGTGGATAACCCATCCAAATCACAATAAGGAAGGTCTTCGGGCAATGCTTTGTTTTCCATTTTTTTATATTTCTCAATTTGCTGTAACTGTTTTTCTATATAACCCTGATATTTTATTTGAATTTCCACCTGACGGGCTGCCTCCCCGCTCAGACGATGTTCTTCACCCAGGATATGAATTATGGCATCATAGGTTAATTCAGGTCGTTTAAGCAACTGCCCGGCGGCCACAGGACCGGAAAGAGGCTTGCTGCCTTTTTCCTGCAGTAAGTCATTTACAGCCGCAGCAGGAGAGATGTTTACAGAGTTAAGGCGCTCTATTTCCTCCTCCACAGCGCGGCATTTCTCCTGGAATTTCTGAAAGCGTTCTTCTGATACCAGGCCCGCTCTGTGTCCCAGCGGGGTCAGGCGCAGATCCGCATTATCCTGCCGGAGAAGCAGACGGTATTCGGCACGGGAGGTCATCATCCGGTACGGTTCAGAGGTGCCTTTGGTTACCAGATCATCAATTAATACTCCGATGTAGGCCATGGAACGGTCTATATGCAGCGGAGGTTGGCCCTTAAAGGTTAAAGCAGCATTAATTCCGGCCACAATCCCCTGGGCCGCCGCTTCTTCATAACCGGAAGAACCGTTAATCTGTCCGGCACTGAAGAGTCCCGCAACCGTTTTTGTTTCCATGGTGGGTTTAAGCTGCAGCGGATCAATGCAGTCATATTCTATGGCATACCCGGGGCGCATAATCAACACATTTTCCAGGCCGGGGATAGTTTTTAACATGGCGCGCTGCACATCTTCAGGCAGGCTGGTGGACATCCCCTGGACATAAAACTCAGCTGTATTGCGTCCTTCCGGCTCCAGAAAAACCTGATGGGAAGGACGCTCACTAAAGCGGACCACCTTATCTTCAATGGAAGGACAATAGCGGGGACCCACACCTTCAATATCCCCGGCATATAAAGGAGAGCGGTGCAGGTTTTCCTGAATAACCCGATGGGTCTCCTCGGTGGTATGAGTGAGCCAACAGGGAACTGATTCAATCTTTGGCGGTACCTGGGCAAAGGAAAAAGAAAAGGGGTCTTCATCACCTGGTTGAATCACAGTTTTGCTAAAATCGATGGAATCGCGGTGAATACGGGGCGGGGTGCCGGTTTTAAAACGTAAAAGCTCCAAACCGATACGCTTCAGATAGCCGGAAAGTTTAGTGCTGGCCAACTGACCGTTGGGCCCACCGGCAGTCATGGAAGCGCCCACAATAATACGGCCCCGCAGGTATGTTCCCGCGGTGAGCACCACCGCTTGTGTTTTATACATTGTACCGTTTTGAGTTATCACACCGCGGATCCGGCCACCCTTGACCTGAAACCTTTCCACGGTAGCTTGCTGTAAATCCAGGTTCGGGGTATTCTCCAAAACAGTACGCATCTCCCGCTGGTAGACCCATTTGTCAGCCTGGGCACGCAGCGCATGGACAGCGGGCCCCTTGGCGGTATTTAACATGCGTATCTGAATTTTGGTCCGGTCAATGACCTTGCCCATTTCACCACCCAGCGCATCCACTTCACGGACCAAATGTCCCTTGGCGGGACCACCTATGGCCGGGTTACAGGGCATGAGAGCCACCGCGTCCAGGTTCAATGTTAACAGTAATGTCTTACAGCCCATGCGAGCAGAGGCCAGCGCCGCTTCACTGCCGGCATGACCTGCTCCGATAACAACCACATGGTATTCTCCTCCGAGAAAATTCATCTGCCTCACCTCAAACTATGTTTACTTCCCGATACAAAAGGCACTGAATATTTCATCAGCCAGATCTGCTCCCACAGTCTCACCGGTAATTTCCCCCAGGGCATCCAGGGCCGAATGTAAATCTATGGCCAGCAGATCAATGGCAAAACCACTTTCCAAAGCTGAAAGCATGTCCTGCAAAAAGGTAAGCGAACGGCTCAAAGCATCTTTATGTCGGGCAGAAGTAACCATTGCCGACTGGGAGGGCTTAACATCGCCCTGAAAAACCAGAGAAACAATGGCCTCCTCCAATTCCTGCAAACCTCTGTTTTCCACCACCGACATGGGCACAACCGGCACAGAAGCCAACTCACTGTGCAGCTTGGTTGTCACATCTGCCGGGCTGCTGACCAAATCTGTTTTATTAACAATCACAATAAGGGGTTTCTCACCGGCCGCCTGCAGCAGTTCTATATCTTCCGCAGTGAGATCATCGGAGGCATCTAAAACATAAAGGACCAAATCTGCCTGCCCCAGGGCCTCCCGCGACCTCTCCACACCCATTTTTTCCACGGTATCTGTGGTTTCCCGGATGCCGGCGGTATCTACCATGGTAAGAGCTATGCCCCCCAGGTTAACGCTTTCCTCCAGCACATCCCGGGTGGTTCCGGGTATATCGGTAACAATGGCTCTCTGCTCCTTTAACAGGGCATTGAGCAGGGAACTTTTACCCACATTGGGACGGCCCACAATGGCGGTTCGTAACCCCTCCCGTAATATACGGCCCTTATCTGCTGTTTGTAACAGCAAGTCAATTTCTTTGTGGGCCAGCTCAGCTGCTTCCCTGAGCTGCACAAAAGCCACATCTTCCACATCCTGGTGTTCGGGAAAATCGATGGAGGCTTCCATATGCGCCAGCACCGAAAGGAGCTGCTGCCTGATTTCTCCAACCTTTTGGGAGAGACGGCCCTGCAGCTGGGCCACACTTAACTGCATGGCTGTTTCGGTGCGGGCCCGGATGATCTGGATTACTGCTTCAGCCTGAGCCAGGTCTATACGGCCGTTTAAAAAAGCCCGTTGCGTAAACTCTCCCGCTTCCGCCAGCCTGGCACCTAACTGCAGGGTTCGCTCCAGCGTTTTTTTAAGCGGCATAATTCCACCGTGACAGTTGATTTCCACCACATCTTCGGTGGTATATGTACGGGGGGAGTGCATAAAGGCCAGCAAAGCTTCATCCAGTACTTCGCCGCCCTCCCCAATAACATGGCCGTAATAAAGCTTATGGCTCTGTGGATTCTGCACAGGCCGATGGAAACGAAACAGTTCTTTGCCAATATCTTTGGCCTGGGGGCCGCTGATTCTGACAATACCTATACCGCCCTCACCCACAGGGGTTGCTATGGCGGCAATGGTATCTTCATGCATAAAAGCCACCTCTTTAACAGTTTGTGTGTGTGTAAAAAAACCGCCGCCCATATGAGCCGCGGTTTATTGAAATTAATTACCTGGGCGCGATGACCACTTTCCTGTAAGGTTCATCGCCCTGGCTATAGGTGGAAACATCGGGATGGTCCTGCAGAGCAGTGTGGATAATTCTTCTTTCCTGGGGGGACATGGGCTCCAGAATAACCTGCTTGCCATTTCTCAGAGCTTTTTTTGCCAGGTTGGAAGCAAGCACCCGTAGGGTTTCCTCACGTTTTTCCCGGTAATCTTCCACATCCAGGATAACACGGCGGCTCTGGCCGCTGAAACGCTTATGGTAGGCCACATTAAGCAGATACTGCAGGGCATTGAGTGTTTGGCCCCGTTTGCCGATTAGCATGCCCATTTTAGGTCCGCTCACATTCATTTTCAGAATGTCATCATCCTTAATAATTTCCACATCTCCGTCAAGATTCATCTTGGTCATGATGCCGTTTAAAAATTCAAGCAGATAGTTTTCCGGCCTTTCTTTTTCAGTGACGCGTACTCGAGCCAATTTTGAGCCAATCAGGCCAAACAACCCGTTGGAAGGTTCTTCCAGGGTTTCTACCTCAGCATATTCTGCATCTATTCCCAATTCTTCCAAAGCTTTTTGTGTAGCTTCACCCACTGTTTTTCCCGTAGCCTCTGCAGATCGCATTATTCGGTGACCGCTCCTTTCTTGACGTTCTTATTGATAAGGAAGTGCTGGCCAATGGACAAAGAGTTGTTTACCACCCAGTACAGAACCAAACCTGCAGGGAACTGTAAACTGAAGAACAAAAGCATCAGGGGCATCATAATCATCATAGCCTGCTGCGATTTGTCGCTCATCATCATTTTCTGCTGCAAAAAGGTGGTCACTCCGGAAATGATAACCAGCAAGTAGTAACCTATACTGGTGGCGGCAAACAAAAGGCCCAGTTCGCGCAGATCCATAACGGATACGGTCATATCCATTCCCAAAAACATGGTATCAGCGATGGTTACCTGATCACGTAAAACCTGAAACATGGCCCATAAGACCGGCATTTGAATCAATAACGGCAAACATGAAGCAGCGGGGTTAACCTTATGCTCTTTCCACAGCTCCATTGTTGCCTGGTTAAGCTTTTCCTTATCATTCTTATATTTTTCCTGTAATTTTTTTAGTTCGGGTTGCAACTCCTGCATAGCTTTAGCTGAAGTAAGCTGTTTGTTCTGCAGGGGCCAGGTAACAAGACGTATCAAAAGGGTTAACAAGATAATGGCAATTCCGTAATTGCCGGTGACATTATTAAAAAACATAAGAATCTCATTCAAAAAATCAACAATGGCGCCCATCTAGTGGCCTCCTTTATTCTGTGGTTCCACCGGGTCGTAACCGCCGGGATTAAATGGATTGCAACGCAAAAGCCGCCAAAGGGCCATTATTGTACCCCGAATAAATCCATAACGCTGCAAAGCTTCCAAGGCATATTGCGAACAGGATGGATAGAAACGGCAACTGGGTCTTTTCATGGGGGAAATGAATTTCTGGTAAATCCATATCAGTGCTATCAGTGGCCACTTCATTATATCACCTGTTATTTTCAAGTTCTTCTTTTAATTTAAACTGTAAAAAGGCCGCCCCGTTGTAAAACCCGTCTCATCTCGGCGGCGGCCTGCTTAAAGTCAAAACCCGCTGCGGGACGACGTGCCACAAAAACCAGATCATAGCCGGTGGCCAGATCGGCGGCATACATTTTGTACGTCTCCCTCAGCAATCTTTTCACACGGTTTCGTATCACAGCATTGCCAATTTTTTTACTGGTAATAAACCCGGTGCGATTCCCGTTCGCATTATTTTTCAACATTATCAAAACCAGACCACGGGATGCCACGGATTTACCATGCTGAAAGACCTGTTGATATTCGCTGTTTTTAGTGATACGTCCCTTTTTCTCCATATACTTATCCACATCGTTCCCCTAAACCAGGATACAGCAGGTTAAGCAGACAGTCTCTTTCTGCCTTTGGCGCGTCTTCTTTTAATAATCAGACGGCCCGCAGCCGTAGACATGCGGCTACGAAAACCGTGAATCCGCTTTCTTTTTCTTACTTTTGGCTGATAAGTCCGTTTCAATCCTCACACCTCCTAAAACTATCTCTATAAAGGTATCCTTGTCTATATCAAACCGATTATAACGTTTTCACTATTACATGTCAAGGTCTGGATTGTGGATAAACCCTTGATATTACTTGCTTTTTATCGCTTATACACAATGCGCTATTGCAGCATTGGAAAGATTTTGTTAAGATAGTATTGGTTTGAAGCATATTTTTTTACTACATAATTCGTTTGTAAAAAATTATTAATAAAATGTTAATAACTTTCCACAAAACTAGCCAAAAAAGCCTGTCCACTGGCTGTTTTATCATTTTATCCACATTTAATGTGGATAATTGCGTGCATTTGTGGATAAGCTCGTTTGCCCCATACAATCTACTTTTCCACTTGTGGATAAGATGTGTATGTTTATTATGTAGTAAGAATTAAGTAGGAGGGTACGTAATGGAACAGGAACTGCTGGAAATCTGGCAGGCCACACTAGATAAAATTTCGGAGAAGATGAGTAAGCCCAGTTTTGAAACATGGCTAAAAACTACACGTCCCGTTTCTTTAAGTGACGATACTCTTGTCATCAGTGTGCCTAATGATTTTACAAAAGACTGGCTGCAAGGCAGATATGCCGAGATGATCACAGAAACTCTGCAGGATGTTTCTAATAAAAATTACCATGTTCATTTTATCACACCGCGCATCAACGAAGATGAAACCTTCGATACATCCGGTGAAAAAGAAACGGCCCCGCGTTTAAAGCAGGTTGAGGAGCCAAAGTTGTCCTCTTCCTGGCTGAACCCCAAGTACACTTTCGATACTTTTGTCATCGGCAACAGTAACCGTTTTGCCCATGCTGCTTCACTGGCTGTATCGGAAGCACCGGCCCGAGCGTACAACCCATTGTTTATTTATGGGGGAGTGGGCCTGGGAAAAACTCACCTGATGCATGCCATTGGCCACCATGTGCTGGAGAACATCCCCTCTTATCGGGTGCTTTATATTTCTTCCGAAAAGTTTACCAATGAGTTCATCAATTCCATCCGTGATAACAAAACCGTGGATTTTCGTAACAAATACCGTAATATTGATGTGTTATTGATTGATGATATTCAGTTTTTAGCCGGTAAAGAACAAACACAGGAAGAATTTTTCCACACCTTTAATGCGCTGCATGAGAACAACAAGCAAATTATCATTTCCAGTGATCGTCCGCCAAAAGAGATTCCCACCCTGGAAGACCGGCTGCGCTCCCGTTTTGAATGGGGCCTTATTACCGATATTCAGTCTCCTGATCTGGAGACAAGAATTGCCATCTTACGCAAAAAAGCCCATTCGGAAAAAATCACGGTGGCCAATGATGTCATGTTATATATAGCAAATAACATTGTCACCAACATTCGGGAGTTGGAAGGCGCCTTTATCCGGGTTATAGCTTATTCTTCCCTGACCAATCGCAATATTGATGTTTCTTTGGCCGAGGAAGCACTACAAGGTATTCTTTCCCAAAAAAACCGTCCAAAATTCATCACCATCGAAAGGATTCAAAAAGAAACCTGCGAGCACTTTGCTCTTAAACCGGAAGAGTTAAAAGCCAAAAAAAGAACCAGGAACGTGGCCTTGCCCAGACAGGTGGCCATGTATTTGTCCCGAGAGCTGACCGATGCCTCCCTGCCTAAGATTGGAGAAGAATTTGGCGGAAGAGACCACACCACCGTGATGCATGCCCATAAAAAAATCTTACAGGACATGCGTAACAACAATGAGTTGCGAGGCACAATCGAACAGATAATCGAAAAAATTAACAACTGTGGATAACTTGTGGAAAAGATGCTTGTTTCCTGTTGTCAGTTTCTGAATAAATTAAGGGTCACTGTTAATATGTGAATCCTGTGGAAAACAAAACCGTTTTATCCACCGCTGTGTCCCCAGGGACAAGGCCCGGTATTATCAGCACCTTTTAGTGTTATACACACCATACACAGCCCTTAATACCAATACGACTAAAATTTAAATTATATGACTGTAAGTAATTCTTTAGAACCAAAACTTAAAAAAAAAATGTGAGGTGATTCTTTTGCGACTGACTGTACCAAAAGCTCTGTTGGCTGAGCATCTGCAGATTACGGCTAAAGCCGCTCCTCCCAAAAGCACTATGCCGGTTTTGGAAGGGATATTATTTCAAAGCGACGGTCAAACAATGACACTTACCGCCACCAATCTGGAGCTGGGAATCCGCACTTCATTTCCTGTTCCTGACCAGGAAAAGGGAGAAGTGGTTCTGCCGGCAAAAGCGGTGGAAATTATCCGTAAGCTTCCTGGTGATACTGTTTCTTTAACCGTAAATGAGGAAAACTTTCTGACAGAAATCAAAAGCGGACAGTCGGAATTTCAACTTTACGGGTTAAGTACTGAGGAATACCCGGCGTTTGCAGATCTTTCAGCTGATTCAGGCCAGTATGCCTGTGAAATAAAAGCCGGAGAATTCCGCCGCGCACTGCGCCAAACTCTCTTTGCCGCTTCTCAGGATGAAGGAAAACCGGCTTTTACCGGGATCATGTTTACTCTAAAAGACAATACTCTGACTTTGTCTTCATCCGATACCTTCCGTCTGGCCACCACCAGCTGCCGTGTGCAAAACCAGGGAGCAGACGGAGTTTTTCTGGTTCCTGCTAAAAATCTGCAGGAAGTCATTCGCATTCTCACCAATGACGAAGACAGTGTGCAGTTGGCGGTGGCAGACAATCAGCTTTTAATCACCTGCAAAAATATCAAGCTTAGTTCCCGTCTGCTTGATGAGAACTTTCCAAATATTGACAGGGTGATACCGCGGGAATTCAGCGGACGAGCCACAGTGGATGTTGCCGATTTTTTACATGCGGTGGAAAGAGCTTCTTTGTTATCCGAAGGGGTAAACCATGTGGTGAGATTGTCAATAGGTGAAGAAGGCCTGGTTATCCGTGCTTCTTCTAAGTTTGGTAAAACTCAGGAGCATGTTCCCGTTGAGCTCTCCGGAGAAGGGCTGGAGATATCCCTGAACTCCCGGTTCATTCTGGACATGCTTAAAGTGCACGAAGGTGACCAGTGTATACTAGAACTGACCAATGCAAACAAACCCTGTATTCTCAGGGATTCACTTTATCAGGAATATCTCTATCTCGTCCTGCCAATTAAAATCTGACCCTTTGGGTGTTAGGAGACAGGCATTGCGACTAGAAACAATAGAGCTGCGAAATTACCGAAACTATTCTTCCCTCAGCTTAGAGCTGAACCCCAACATCAATCTTCTTTTTGGTTCCAACGCCCAGGGAAAAACCAATTTACTGGAATCTGTGGCATTTATCGCTGCGGGACGCTCTTTTCGTACCCGCAATGAAGGGGAACTGATTTTGTGGGGAGAAAATAACTGCACAGCTTCTGCCCGGGTCTGTAACCGTATGGGCCGGGAAACACTAAAAGTTTCCTTCGATGCCGGCAGTAGAAACAAGATATTTTCGGTAAACGGTCTGACCATGAATCGCAGCAATTATGCGGGCAGACTGGTTACGGTACTTTTTACACCGGAGGATTTATCCATTGTCAAAGGGTCCCCTGCGGTACGGCGAAAATTCTTCGATGATGAAATCAGTAAAATATCACCGGTTTATGAGTATGAACTGGGCCGCCTGCAGCAAATCATTCGGCAGCGCAATAACTTGCTGAAAAAATTTCGCCAGAAAGTATTGGGTTCACAGGAGTTGGCCAGTTGGAATGAGCAGTTGGCCATACTTTCTGCTAAAATTCTTATAAAAAGAGTGACTGCTATTCGCCGAATTGGCCTTTTAGCCCGGCTTTCCCACCGTAATCTGACCGGCAGGGATGAAAGTCTGGAAATTTTGTATCAGTCATTTTTGCCGTTGGATGATGGAATTTTAGATGCGCAGGTAATTCAAGATGCTTTGCTGGCAGGGCTGGAAGAAAAAAAACATGAGGAAGCACGTTTGGGCCAAACACTTTTGGGCCCACACCGGGATGATATCGTTTTTAACATTAACGGACGCAATGCCAGGCTGTATGCCTCGCAGGGTCAGCAGCGCACGCTGGTTTTGGCGCTGAAGTTGGCGGAGCTGGAGTTTATCAAAGGTGAAACAGGGGAATACCCGGTACTGTTGTTTGATGACGTTTTTTCCGAATTGGACGAGCGGCGCCGCAGGCTGTTGGTGGAAACCATTGACGGCCGCATTCAGACATTTATTACCGGAACAGAAGCGGAAAAACTGCGGCAATTTAAAGAATCGGGTAAAATGTTTAAGGTAAGAGAGGGAGAGGTGGTCTAGTTTGAAAACTATTGCCACTGTTTTGGACCAAGCCTTAAAGCGGCTCCCTAATGCCAAAAAAATAAAAGGGCAGATGATGATCGATGCCTGGCCGCATGTGGTGGGCGGGCAAATTGCCAAGAAAACCATGGCGGTTTCCTTTGAAAACGGTATTTTGTTTGTCTGGGTTAATGATTCGGTTTGGGCACAGCATTTGGCCCTGCAAAAAAAACAGATTATTGCTCAATTAAACAGGTATGCCAAAACCAGGGCGCTCACCGATCTGCGTTTTCAGGCCGGCGGTAAAAGGCCCTCCCTATCAGGGGAGAACCAGCCGGAGGAGGCCGTGGAAAACTGGCGTCTGAACAAGTTGGATGAAGAAACACTTTCGCGCATCAATCAGGCTTTTTCAGAAACAGAGCTTCCCGCCGACCTGGAAGATACGATGAAATCATTTTTTACAGCACAGCAGCAAAGGATTCGCTGGTACCTGAAGCAGGGGTATACTCCCTGCGTAAAATGCGGTATGCCGCAGATAGTGGTACGGCCGGAAAAAACATGTTTTTGCTGTAAGAATGAGGATAAAGGGTAAAATAACAGGTAAAGCAGGAATTCAGGAAAAGGGGGATACTATGTTTTTACATATCGGCGGTTCCCGGGTAGTGGGGGCAAAGGATATTATTGGAATTTTTGATACCCGCATCCGGGACAAACAATGCAACAAAGAATTTTTGCAGAGCACAAAAGTAATGGAAAACAACCTGGCCGAAGAGGTGAAATCTTTTATTGTCACCACCGATTCCGTCAGTTTTTCACCCATTGCTCCGGTTACGCTGAAAAAAAGGTTTCAGGCCAACATATTTGACAAATAAAGATGTTTTGGGTGAATGGGAGGAAAGATAGTGGCTGAAGAAAAAAATAATAACCCGTTAAATAACGGGCATTATGACGAATCGCATATTCAGGTATTGGAAGGGCTGGAGGCCGTCAGGAGGCGCCCGGGGATGTATATCGGCTCCACCGGGGCCCGCGGCCTGCATCATTTGGTGTTTGAGGTTGTAGATAACAGTATCGATGAGGCGTTGGCCGGACACTGTGATGATATTGTTATCACCATCGAAAAAGATAATATCATTACGGTATCCGACGACGGCCGCGGTATTCCGGTGGGGATCCAGCCTCAGACCGGGCGGCCGGCGGTGGAAGTTGTGCTCACCGTTCTTCATGCCGGCGGTAAATTCGGCGGAGAAGGATATAAAGTTTCCGGCGGTTTGCACGGAGTTGGTGTATCGGTGGTTAATGCTCTGTCTGAATGGCTGGAAGTGGAAGTGCACCGGGACGGAAAAATTCATCAAATGAGCTTTGCCCGGGGCGCCATTGTCAAAGAGCTGACCGTAACAGGAAAAACAAAAAAGACCGGCACCCAAATTCGCTTCAAACCGGATGCGGAAGTTTTTGAAACTGTGGAATTTTCCTATGAAACGCTCTCCAAGCGCCTGCGGGAGTTGGCCTTTTTAAATAAAGGAATCCGAATTACCGTTGCCGATGAGCGCACCGAGCTCACAGATGAGACAAATGAAAAAGTAAAAGAAACGTTCAAATATGACGGCGGTATCAAATCCTTTGTGGAATTTTTAAACAAAAACAAAGAACCGCTGCATAAAAAAGCAATTTATCTGGAGCAGGAGAAGGAAGATTGCTGTCAGGTGGAAATAGCCCTGCAGTATCATGACGGTTACAATGATTTGATTCTTTCTTTTGCCAATAACATTCATACCCATGAAGGCGGGACCCATGAAGCCGGTTTTAAATCGGCACTGACCCGGCTGATAAATGATTACGCCCGCAAAAACAACTTGCTCAAAGAAAACGAGAGTAATGTGAGCGGTGAGGATATCCGGGAAGGTCTCACCGCTGTTATTAGCGTAAAATTACTGGAGCCGCAGTTTGAAGGGCAGACCAAAACCAAACTGGGCAACAGCGAGATGCGCGGTATTGTGGATTCTTTTCTCTATGAAGAGCTGGGAGCCTACCTGGGAGAAAACCCCCAGATGGCCAAACGGCTTGTGGAAAAATCAGTCAGCGCGGCCCGGGCCCGGGAAGCGGCCCGCAAGGCCCGGGAGCTGGCAAGGCGCAAAAGCGCTTTGGAGGTAACTTCTCTGCCCGGTAAACTGGCGGACTGTGCCAGCCGTGATCCGGCCATGTGCGAACTGTACCTGGTTGAGGGTGATTCTGCGGGCGGCTCGGCCAAACAGGGCCGAGACCGGCGTTTTCAGGCCATTTTGCCCCTGCGGGGCAAAATTATCAATGTGGAAAAAGCGCGCCTGGATAAGATCCTGGCCAATGAAGAAATACGCACCATTATTACGGCGCTGGGGACCGGTATTTCCACAGATTTCGATTTAGCAAAAGCACGCTACCACAAAATTATTATCATGACCGACGCCGATGTGGACGGCTCCCATATCCGTACTCTGCTTTTAACATTCTTTTACCGCTATATGCAGCCGTTAATTCAGGCCGGCTATGTGTATATTGCTCAGCCTCCGCTGTATCTGGTGAAGAAAAAGCAAAAGGAGCACTATGTCTATACTGAGGATCAGTTGGACAGGCTGCTGAAGGAAATAGGGCGGGAAGGAAATTCGCTGCAGCGTTATAAGGGCCTGGGCGAAATGAACCCGGAACAGTTGTGGTCTACCACCATGGATCCGGAAAAGCGGACCATCCTGCAGGTGACCATGGAAGATGCCATCCGCGCCGACGACATGTTTACTGTTTTGATGGGGGACAAAGTGGAGCCCCGCCGTGTATTTATAGAAAGCCACGCCAACCAGGTGCGGAATCTGGATATTTAAGTTGGGAGGTGAGCCTGCATGAATTTTACCCACGGCAAAATTATGCCGATGCCAATCCATGATGAAGTAAAAAATTCATTCCTTGATTACGCCATGAGTGTTATTGTGAGCCGGGCCCTTCCCGATGTGCGGGACGGCTTAAAGCCGGTTCATCGCCGTATTCTCTATGCCATGTACGAATTGGGGATGTGGCCGGATAAACCCCATAAAAAGTCTGCCCGTCTGGTGGGTGAAGTGCTGGGTAAGTACCATCCCCACGGCGACACGGCGGTATATGATGCCATGGTGCGCCTGGCACAGAATTTTTCCAGCCGCTACCCCCTGGTGGACGGCCACGGCAACTTTGGTTCCGTTGACGGGGACCGGGCGGCGGCCATGCGTTATACCGAAGCACGCATGTCAAAAATCGCTACGGAAATGCTTTCGGAAATTCATAAAGAAACCATTGATTTTCGCCCTAATTTTGATGATACCTTAGAAGAGCCGGAGGTGCTGCCGGCCCGTTTCCCCAACCTGCTGTTAAACGGTTCCGCCGGTATTGCGGTGGGTATGGCCACCAACATTCCACCCCATAATCTGCGCGAAGTGGTGGACGCACTGGTACATATGATAGATAATCCGGAGTGCGAAGATACGGAAATCATGCAGCATATCACCGGCCCCGATTTTCCCACCGGTGGCTTGATTCTGGGACGGGAAGGTATTCGCAGTGCATATCGCACCGGGCGGGGCATTATTAAAATCCGGGCGAAAACCCAAATTGAGCGCATGGAAAACGGCAAGTCCCGGATTGTGGTTACCGAATTACCCTATCAGGTAAATAAGGCCAAAACCATTGAAAAAATTGCTGATTTGGTACGGGAAAAGAAGCTGGAAGGCATCACCGACCTGCGGGACGAATCAGACCGGACCGGCATGCGTATTGTGATAGAGTTAAAGAGGGAAACAAACGCCCAGGTTCTGCTTAACCAAATGTTTAAATTTACCCAACTGCAGCAGACCTTCGGCATAATTATGCTGGCGCTGGTTAATAACAAGCCCCAGGTGCTGAACCTGCGGGAAATGCTGGGCCATTACCTGGAACACCAAAAAGATGTTATTACCCGCAGAACCCGCTTTGATTTACGTAAAGCAGAAGAGCGTGCTCATATTCTGGAAGGTTTGCGTATCGCGCTGAAGAATCTGGATGCGGTAATCAAGCTGATTCGAGCCTCTAAAAACACAGAGGAGGCCAGAACCGGGCTAATGGAGAATTTCGGCCTCACTCAGATTCAGGCCCAGGCCATTCTTGATATGCGCCTGCAAAAGCTTACCGGACTGGAGAGGCAGAAGCTGGAAGATGAATATCTGGAGCTGATTCAGAAGATTTCTTACTTAAAAGAAATTCTGGCCAATGAGCGGCTGGTCTATCAGATTATTAAAGATGAGATGGGCGAGATTCGTAAAAAATACGGTGATGACCGACGCACCGCCATTGTCATTGATGAGGACGACTTTGCGGTGGAAGATTTGATTGCCGAGGAAGACATGGTGGTAACACTTACCCACAACGGCTACATAAAAAGGCTGCCTGTCACCACCTACCGGGTACAGAAACGGGGTGGGCGCGGCATAACCGGCATGTCCACCAAAGGCGATGATTTTGTGGAACATGTTTTTGTAGCCTCTACCCATGATTATCTGTGCTGCTTTACAAACCGCGGTAAGATGTACCGTAAGAAAGTATTTGAGATTCCTGAATCAGGACGAACTACCCGCGGTGTGGCCATAGTTAACCTGCTGGCAGTGGAGCCGGGCGAATACGTAACCGCGGTTATTCCCGTCAAAGACTTCAACGCAGGGCAATTTATGTTTATGTGTACCCGTCAGGGGTATGTGAAGAAAACTCCGCTGGAGGAGTTCATAAATGCCCGTAAAGGCGGCCTGATAGCTCTGTCTCTGGCAGAAAACGATGAGCTAATTGATGTTCGGCTCACTAACGGAAAATATGAAGTGGCTTTGGTTACCTATCATGGTCTGTCTATCCGTTTTGCCGAAGAGAATGTCCGTTCCATGGGACGCAGTGCCCGTGGTGTGCGCGGTATCAGTCTGGGGCCTGGCGATAAGGTAATGTCGCTGGAAGTACTTCCTCCTGAGATGGAGCAAGAAACAGAAATGCTGGTGGTTACTGAAAAAGGTTTTGGCAAACGCACGCCCTTTAGCGAGTACCGGGCACAGACCAGGGGTGGCAAGGGAATCTACACCATTCGCATTCTGGAGAAAAACGGGCCGGTAATGGGTGCCAAAATGGTCCGCCCCGGTGATGAAGTGATGATGATTACAGCCCGTGGTGTGGTAATTCGCCAAGACGCCGCCGATATCTCCATTCAGGGGCGCCATACTCAGGGCGTGACACTGATTCGCCTGGATGAAGGTGACCGGGTTGTCAGCCTGGCCCGGGTTGTGGTGGAGGAAAACGAAGCTTAAGCAGGTGAGTTTATGGCAAGAAGTAGCAGCACTGGGAGCTGGCGCCCCATTACCTTTCTGATTATGCTGATAGCCACAGGTTATCTTATCGGGGTTTATTCCCTGCGCCGTGACGTACCTGTCTATCCACCCCTACCAAGGAGTGTGGACGTGATCGTGATTGGCAGTGAAATCACAGGTGAGGTGGCGGCTTTGGCCGCCGCCGGGGAAGGCGCTCATGTTTTATATATTGACTTAAGTCAGCCGGATTCAGGCGGTTTTCCCGCCTTCAGTCCGGCTTTTTGGGCTGCCGGAACACAATATCAGCAGGAAGAAGAATTAGAATATACCGTGGAAGCCATGGCACTGGACATTTATGAGCGAGGCCGGGAAAGAGGGGATTTTAACCTGATTATGCACCTGGCCGAAGACACCGCTGCCGGCCTGTCCTGGCTGGAGGAATTGACCAACACGGAATTTTCAGAGCTTACCTCGGAAACAAACCCGGGCCTGCATTTTCCCCAGGAGGGAAGAGCTGCCGATTTGGTGGTGTGGAACACAGCACGTCAACTGGAAGATAAAGCTGTGGAAACTACCCAAGCCCTACAGCCAAAAGGACTATTGGTAGAAAATCAACGGATCCGGGGAATGGTGGTGGAAAACCGGGAAAATGAGACGGAGGAAATTTATGCTCAGGCCGTTATTTTGGCCGACGGCGGCTTTGGCAGTAACATGGATTTTCTTGAAGAATTCAGCGGAGTCACCGCCGTTACACCCCGTCCCGACGGCAACCACCAAGGTACAGGACTGGAGTTGGCCACAGATGCCGGTGCGTTGACCCGGGATATGGAATACGTGACCATGCTGCCCGTTTATTTGCCGGAGGCACGCAGGGTGCAGCGCAGCAGTTTTCCCGGCGCCGTGCTGCTGAACACCGCCGGAGAGGTGCTGGAAAATGAGAATGACATTACCGAAACCGTCCGGGAAGCGGGCGGCCGGTTGTATGTGGTGTATGGAGACGAAGATGCGGATATTAACCGTAATTTTATGCGTATGAACTCTTTGCCTGAATTAGCCTCCGGACTGGGGATGGAGGTTGCTGAGCTGCAGGAAGTGACCTCTGAGCTGTCAGCCCCATACCATGTGGCCATTCTTGGCAATGTTGCCCTTACACCGGGGGGCCTGATTGTGGATCAACAGTACCGTGTTATGAGTGAAGACGGTGGGATAGACGGCTTGTTTGCCGCCGGTGAGATTACCGGGGGAATCCATGGCAGAAGAGCCATCACCGACCTTTTTTTCAGTGAATACATTACCTCGGCCAGAATTGCAGGAAGTAGTGCGGCACAATGGGCAAGGCGCTAAAAAACGCCGGAAAAAGCACAGGCAAAATATTAATTATTGAATACTCTGAAAAAAAATGATATATTGGATAACATAACTATTTTTTTTTGCCTGATGAAAACAACAGAGAGAATTATGAAAAGCAGAGCTGCCAAAAAAAAAAACTCATTTATGAGGAGGAGAACCGATGTCAGAAAGGAAGCCCGCCAGAATTACGGATACATCTTTTCGAGATGCACACCAGTCTTTAATGGCGACTCGCATGCAGACGGAGCATATGCTTGGAGTCGCGGAACTGATGGATAAAATCGGTTTTCACTCTATGGAAGTCTGGGGTGGAGCCACCTTTGACAGCTGTATGCGTTTTCTGGATGAGGACCCCTGGGAAAGGTTGCGTAAACTGAGAAGCGTCATTAAAAATACCAAGCTGCAGATGCTTCTGCGCGGCCAAAACCTGGTGGGGTACCGACACTACGCCGACGATGTGGTGGAAGCGTTTATCAAAAAAGCGGTGGCCAACGGAATCGATATCATTCGTATTTTTGATGCGTTAAACGACACCCGCAACATGGCCAAAGCCATGGAAGTAACCCGTAAGGAAGGTGCCCATGTGCAGGCTACTTTGTCCTACACTTTGTCGCCGGTGCACAACCTGGATTACTTTGTGGATATGGCCAGTCAGATGGTGGACCTGGGAGCAGATTCCATTGCCATCAAAGATATGGCAGGTTTGATTTCCCCCTATGATGCGGTGGAGCTGGTTACCCGTTTAAAAGAGGTGGGCGTGCCCATCCAGCTGCATTGCCACTACACCAGCGGCATGGCCTCTATGGCGTACTTAAAAGCAATCGAAGCCGGTGTGGATGTGGTGGACACCGCCTGTTCGCCCCTGGCACTGGGAACAAGCCAGCCACCCACCGAAAGTTTGGTGGCGGCGCTAAAAGGAACACCTTATGACACTGGGCTGGATTTGGATCTACTCTCCCAGGCCAGTGAGTTTTTCAAAGAAATACGCAAGCACTACTACATCCCTCTGGACATCGCGCTGGGTGTGGATACCAATGTGCTAAACTATCAGATTCCCGGCGGTATGATTTCCAACCTGGCTTCCCAGCTGGAGCAGCAAAAAGCCAGCCATCTTCTGCCTGAAGTGTTAAAGGAAGTACCGCGGGTGCGGGAGGATTTGGGTTATCCCCCGCTGGTAACACCCACATCTCAGATTGTTGGCAGCCAGGCAGTGGTCAATGTCCTTCTGGGAGAGCGTTATAAGATGATTTCCACCGAAGTGAAAAATTATGTGCGCGGCCTTTACGGGCGCTCTCCGGCACCGTTAAATGAAGAGCTGCAGAAGAAAGTGCTGGGCGATGCCGAGCCGGCCCAATGCCGGCCAGCTGACCTGTTGGAGCCCCAGATGGAGGCGGCGGCCAAAGAGGTTGGCGAATTGGCCGAAAGCGAAGAAGATGTTATTTCTTATGCCATTTTCCCGCAGGTGGCGGAAGCGTTCTTTAAAAGGCGCAAGGGTCTTGAACCCCGCATCTGCGAAACAGAAAAATGCGGTTTCCCTCCCGGACAGAAAAATAACGGGGGAAATAAGGCTAACGGCAAGAAAGAAGCTAATCTGGAGCAGCTTTACCTGGTAGATGACGGACTGCTCTTTGACGAAACAGATATTTTGGCGTATCCGGTGGTTTAGGCATAATTCCAGCTTCGGCGCAGAAACTATGAGAAAAGCGCCGAAAGGAGTTTGTCATGCAGGACGTTGAACTGTATACTACCCACTCCTGTACCTACTGCCTCCGGGTCAAAGAGTTTCTCTCCGAGCGCAGGGTGGACTTTGTGGAGTATAATGTGGAAGATGATGAAGAGGCCCGGGAGCGGATGGTGGATTTGTCCAGTCACACCACGGTGCCAACCATAGTGGTGGGTGATGAAGTGGTGGTGGGCTTTGATCCCAAACGCCTGGCAAAGCTTTTGCCGGGGAAGCGGCCCTAAAGCAAGTGAATGAGTTTGCCAGACTTTGTTATTGACATTGAAAACCTACTCCGCTATAATTAAAGAAATTTTTTACAAAAGCAATGATGGGGAGAGTATTCCAGGCTTATTTTGCAGAGAGCCGGTGGTTGCTGTGAACCGGTAAATAACCTTGATGAAAGTCACCCCGAAGCTGCCGTCTGAAAACTGCCACAGTTATTAGGCACGGCCGGTTCCTGCCCGTTACATGCAGGTTGAACCTAAGTCCGGTTATACCGGAGAATAAGGGTGGTACCGCGGAGGAATACTCTCGCCCCTTTCAGGGTGGGAGTTTTTTTTTACTCATAATCATCTTTTAGTACTTTAGTGCTGTAAAGTAACCAGATTTCAGTAGTCGGAGGAGGCGAAAATATTGAGCAGAATCATCTACTTAAACGGAAAATATGTCCCGGAACAGGAGGCAAAAGTATCCGTTTTTGATCACGGCTTTCTATATGGCGACGGCGTCTTTGAAGGCATCCGTGCCTATAAAGGAAAAGTTTTTAAATTGGAAGAACATATGGCCCGTCTATACGAGTCGGCAAAATCCATTATGTTGGATATTCCCGAGTCCTATGAGGAAATGACCGAAGCCACCCTGGAGACTATCCGGCAAAACAACCTGGAAGATGCCTATATTCGGATTGTGGTCTCCCGCGGCACAGGGGATTTGGGGCTTGACCCGCGCAAATGTCCCAAAGCTACCACGGTGATTATTGCCAGCTCCATTACCCTGTTTCCGGAAGAGTTGTATGAACAGGGCCTGGAAGTAATTACGGTGGCCACCCGGCGCAATGTCCCCGACGCGTTGGATCCGCAGATTAAATCTTTAAACTACCTGAATAACATTCTGGTAAAAATAGAGGCCAACCGGGCCGGCGTAATGGAAGCCATTATGCTAAACGGCCAGGGGTATGTGGCAGAAGGAACCGGCGATAATGTGTTTATTGTCAAAAGGGGTAAAATACTGACGCCGCCCTCCTATGTGGGCGCCCTGTGTGGCATTACCCGCCAGGTAATTATTGATCTTGCTGCCGAGGCCGGTTATTTGCTGGAAGAGAGGCCCTTTACCCGTCATGAACTGTATGTGGCCGATGAGTGTTTCCTCACCGGCACCGCAGCAGAAGTAATTCCGGTCATCGGAGTGGACGGCCGCCAAATCGGCAGCGGCACACCAGGCCCTGTCACCCGGGATCTGGTGGCACGGTTCCGTGAACTGGCGGGAACCACAGGAACAGATATTCATCCCTAATGGATTAAAAGATATTAAACAGGAGGAGAGCCCCATGCGAAGTGATAAACTGAAAAAAGGACTGGAACGGGCACCGCATCGTTCCCTGCTTTTCTCCATGGGCTGGGTGGAAGAAGAAATGGACAGGCCGCTAATAGGCGTTATTAATGCCGCCAGCGATTTTGTTCCCGGCCATAAACATCTGCACCAAATCGGAGACGCGGTAAAAGAAGGAGTACGTCTGGCCGGCGGTACGCCTATGGAGTTTTTTACAATTGGCGTTTGCGACGGACTGGCAATGAACCATCAGGGGATGCATTACTCATTGGCCAGCAGGGAGTTAATTGCTGATTCCATTGAGGTAATGGTCAGCGCCCATCCGCTGGACGGATTGGTGTTTATTCCCAACTGCGATAAAATAGTTCCCGGCATGCTGATGGCTGCGGCCAGACTGGATTTGCCGGCGGTATTTGTCAGTGGCGGCCCCATGATGGCCGGCCGCTTTGAAAACAAAGCTGTGGATTTAAGTAATGTATTTGAAGCGGTGGGACGGGTTAAAGCCGGACAGATGAGTGAAGAACAACTGGCGGCTCTGGAAGAATCGGCCTGCCCAGGCTGCGGCTCCTGTGCCGGGATGTTTACCGCCAATTCCATGAATTGTATCACCGAAGCCCTGGGAATGGGACTGCCCGGCAACGGCACGGCAGCTGCAGTTTCTGCAGCCCGTTTTCGCCTGGCTAAAAAAGCCGGGATTCAGGTTCTGGATGCGGTAAAAAATGATTTAACAGCTAAAAAAGTTATGACCAAGCAGGCCTTTACCAACGCACTGGCCATGGATATGGCGCTGGGCTGCTCCACCAATACGGTGCTGCATTTACCCGCCATTGCCCATGAGGCAGGCGTTAAATTAGATTTGGAGCTGGTGGATAAAATCAGCGGCGAGACTCCCCAGATCAGCAAATTATCTCCGGCGGGAGAGAGCCATATCGAAGATTTGGCGGCAGCAGGGGGAGTTCAGGCGGTGATGAAGCGGCTGAATGAGCGCGGCCTCATCGACAGCGATTGTCTGTCGGTCAGCGGTCGGACGGTGGGTGAGCTTATAGAAGAGGCTCGTGTTATGGATGAAGAAGTTATCCGGCCTTTTGAACGGGCTTACAGCGAAAGCGGCGGCATCGCAGTGTTGCGGGGGAACCTGGCACCGGATGGCGCGGTGGTTAAGCAAGGCGCTGTGGCTGCGGAAATGATGCAGAAAACGGGGCCGGCCCGTGTGTTTCACAGTGAAGAAGAAGCGGTGGAGGCCATTATGGGTGGCAAAATTTCCGCCGGCGATATTATTGTAATACGTTACGAGGGGCCCAAGGGCGGCCCGGGTATGCGGGAGATGCTCACCCCCACTTCGGCGGTGGCGGGCATGGGGCTGGACAAAGATGTGGCCCTGATTACCGACGGGCGTTTTTCCGGGGCAACCCGGGGCGCCTCCATCGGCCACGTTTCGCCCGAAGCCATGGAAAGAGGTCCCATTGCGGCGGTGCAGGAAGGGGATACCATTATTATCGATATTCCCAACCGTAAGCTGGCGGTGGATTTAACCGAGGAAGAACTGGAAAAAAGACTGGCGGAGTTGGAACTTCCCAAGCCAAAAATCAGCAAAGGGTACCTGGCGCGTTATGCACGGCAGGTAACTTCAGCCAATACCGGCGCTGTTTTCAAAGAGGTGTAGCGAGATGAAAATACCAGGCGCACAGATGATTATTGAATCGTTAAAAAAGGAAAATGTGGATGTGATCTTCGGTTATCCCGGCGGAGCTGTTTTAAACCTCTACGACCAGCTGTATGATGCCGATATCCGCCATATTATGAGCCGTCATGAGCAGGGAGCAATTCATGCCGCAGACGGGTATTCCCGGATGACGGGACGCCCCGGGGTGGTATTTGCCACTTCCGGACCGGGAGCTACCAATTTGGTTACCGGGATAGCCACCGCTTATATGGATTCGGTGCCCATGGTGGTATTTACCGGGCAGGTGGCCTCGCCTCTGATTGGTACCGACGCTTTCCAGGAAGCGGATATTTTCGGCATTACCCTGCCCATAACCAAACACAACTATCTGGTTACAGATGTTGAAGAACTGCCCAGAATTATCAAGGAAGCTTTTTATCTGGCCACCACCGGCCGCCGCGGCCCGGTGCTCATCGATTTACCCAAGGACGTGCAGCAGGCGGTAACTGATTATCGCTATCCCGACAAAGTGGAGATTCCCGGCTATAATCCCACCTATGAAGGCCATCCCGGTCAGATAACCCGGGCGGCCAAAGCAATTGGCCGGGCCAAAAAGCCCGTTATTTATGCCGGTGGCGGCGTTGTTTATGCCGAAGCTCACCAAGAGCTTTTAACACTGGCAGAAAAAGCGCAGATTCCTGTCACCACCACATTGATGGGACTTTCCGGTTTTCCCGGAAATCACCCGCTGTCGGTGGGTATGTTGGGGATGCACGGCATGTACTGGGCCAATATGGCCATGCACGAAGCAGATTTGATTATTGCCATCGGGGCCCGCTTTGATGACCGGGTAACGGGTAAATTAAGTCATTTTGCCAAAAATGCTAAAATTATTCATATCGATATTGACCCGGCGGAAATCGGCAAAAATGTGAAAGTAGACATTCCGGTGGTGGGTGATGTGAAACGGGTTCTCTGTGAGGTTCTGAAAAAAGTTGAACCCAAAAACCATGAGGACTGGCTGGCAAGAATCGGAGAATGGCGTAAAGAAGTGCCTTTAGGGTATAATCAGGAAGACGACAGCGATATTTCGCCGCAATACGTCATTGAAATGATTTATCAGGAAACCGATGGTGAAGCGCTGATTACCACCGAAGTGGGCCAGCATCAGATGTGGACGGCGCAATACTACAAGTTTAACAAACCGCGCTCCTTTGCTTCTTCCGGTGGACTGGGAACCATGGGTTACGGCTTCCCCGCTTCGCTGGGAGCACAGGTGGCACGTCCCGGAGAGACGGTGTTCTGTATTGCCGGTGACGGCAGTTTTCAGATGAATTCACAGGAATTGGCCACTGCGGTGGAGTATAACATACCGGTGAAAGTGGCAATTATTAATAACCAGTTTCTAGGAATGGTACGCCAGTGGCAGCAGATGTTTTTCAAACGTCGCTACTCTTCGGTGGTAATGGAGCAGGGTCCGGATTTTGTCAAGTTGGCCGAAGCGTACGGAGCAACGGGCCTGCGGGCAGAAAAACCGTCTGAGGTCACTGCGGTGATTAAAAAGGCCCTGGAGACACCGGGACCTGTGGTTATGGATTTTAGGGTGCGCGCCGAGGAAAATGTGTTCCCCATGGTACCGCCCAATTGTCCCATCTGTGATATGGTCAGGGGGGAAGAATGATGAAGTACGTTCTTGCCGTTCTTGTGGAGAATAAACCCGGTGTGTTGGTGCGGGTGGCAGGCCTTTTTGCCCGCCGTGGCTTTAACATTGAAAGCCTGGCGGTGGGTAAAACCCTGGATCCCGGCATTTCCCGCATGACCATAGAAGTGGACGCCGACGAGAAAACGCTGGAGCAGGTAATAAAGCAGCTTAATAAGCTGATAAATGTAATTAGGATCAGCAATCTGACGGAAGAGCCCTCGGTAAACCGGGAACTGGTGCTAATCAAAGTGAAGGCTGATGCGGCAAACCGGGCGGAAATCCAGCAGATTGTGGAAACATTCCGTGCCAAAATTGTGGATGTCTCCCTGGATTCCCTGATTATTGAAATCACGGGCAACGAAGAAAAACTGGAGGCCATCGCGCTTCTGCTTTCGCACTACGGAATTCTGGAAATTGTCCGAACAGGAAAAATAGCACTGCTGCGCGGCAGCAAAACAACCAAAAATGGGGAGGTAAAGTAAGATGGCAAAAATGTATTATGATCAGGATGCAAACCTGGAATTGTTGAAGGGCCGCACCGTGGCGGTGATGGGATTTGGCAGCCAGGGACATGCTCAGGCCCAAAACTTAAAAGATTCCGGTGTAGATGTGGTGGTGGGTTTGCGTGAAGGCAGCGCCCGCCGGGCCGAGGCGGAAAGCGCCGGGCTGAAGGTGATGACGGTGGCAGATGCTGCCCGTGAGGCCAGCGTGATTCAGATTCTGCTGCCCGATGAAACACAACGGGCAGTTTACGAAAATGAAATTGCGCCTTACCTCAATGAAGGGGATGCCCTGGTTTTCTCCCACGGCTTTAACATCCACTTCCAGCAGATTGAGCCGCCGGCAAATGTGGACGTGTTTATGGTGGCCCCGAAAAGCCCGGGTCATCTGGTGCGCCGTACATACACCGAAGGTGCAGGAGTACCCGGACTTTTGGCTGTGTATCAGGACTTCACCGGCAATGCACGGGATCTTGGCATGGCTTATGCCAAAGGCATTGGCTGCACCCGCGCCGGTGTAATTGAAACAACTTTCAAAGAGGAAACGGAAACCGATCTCTTCGGTGAGCAGGCCGTATTGTGCGGTGGAGTTTCCGAGTTAATTAAGGCCGGCTTTGACACCCTGGTGGACGCAGGTTACCAGCCGGAAATTGCTTACTTTGAGTGTCTCCATGAGCTGAAACTGATCATCGACCTGATTTATCAGGGCGGACTGTCCTATATGCGCTATTCCGTTTCTGACACCGCACAGTACGGTGATTTAACCCGGGGCAAGCGGATTGTCACCGATGAAACACGCCAGGAAATGAAGAAAATCCTGGAAGAAGTGCAAACCGGTAAGTTTGCTCTGGACTGGATTTTAGAAAACCAGGCCAACCGCCCGTTCTTTAAAGCCACCAATAATCTGGAGCAGGAGCACCAGATTGAAAAAGTGGGTAAAGAATTGCGCCGCATGATGACCTGGATTGATGCCAAAGAAGACTTTTAAAATAAAAGAAAAACCGCACTCCGGGTGCGGTAAAGAGTAAAAAACATATTTATGCCGGTTGTTCCGGAATAATCAGTGCGCAGATGATGTAGGCCAACAGCCCGCCAAAGCCTGCTGAAAATACGGAAAAAACAACCCATCCCAGGCGGATTAATGTGGGATCCAGATCGAAATATTCACCAATGCCGCCGCAAACCCCGGAGAGCATTCTGTTGTGCCGTGAACGATAGAGCTTTTTGGTTGTCATCTTTGTTCTCCTTTCCTGCCGGTTTTCTAACATATTATTCTGGCGGGGAAAGGATAAATCCTCTTTGTGAAACGGAAATTATAAAACGTTTGGAGGTGAACATGCATGGCAGTATGGCAGTGCCCCAAATGCGGCCTGGAACGGGAAGGCCGCTGTAAACCCAAAAAGTGCACCACCTGTGATGAACAGGTAGCGTTTGAAAAAAAGGAAGCAAAAAGCGAAGAGAATAAGAAAAAGTAACATCAAAAAGAGGCACGCACCGGCGTGCCTCTTTTGCGTGGGGTCGATGTGGGGTCAGACCCTTAAGTTCTTTCATCCGGGCAAAAAAGGGTCTGACCCCTGTTGCAGTAAATTGCACGGTTTGTGCGAGAAAAGGTCCGTCCCCAATTTGCACCAATTTGCATTTGCATATTTCTGGTATTTGGAGAAATATTAAAGGTCGGGGAAGGATTTTCTTCCCAGATAGTCGAAGTATCCAAAGAATTTGTATTGTGTACCGATTGTCCTGTACTTTTTGTGTCCTAATTGTTTTAGCACTAAAAAGGAGGCATTTTGGCGTGAAAACCTACACAACGGAAAAAATTCGCAACGTGGCCTTAGTTTCACATGGCGGGGCAGGTAAGACTTCTTTGGCGGAAGCCATGATTTATACCACCGGCGCCATCAATCGTTTGGGAAAAGCTGATTCTGGCACGACAACCACGGATTTTGACCCTGAAGAAGTAAAACGCCAGGTAACAATCAACACAGCTCTGGCACCGGTGGAATGGTCCGGTGTCAAAATTAACCTATTGGATACCCCGGGATATTTTGATTTTATTGGTGATGTATCCGGTGCATTGCGTGCGGCCGACGCTGCGGTGGTGGTGGTATCTGCCACTTCCGGTGTGGAGGTTGGTACGGAAAAAGTATGGACCTATGCCGATGAAAACCGTCTGCCGCGGTTGGTATTTGTAAACCGTATGGACAAAGAGAATGCAAACTTTGATAAGGTTATGGATAACCTGCAGGAGTTTTTCGGCCACAAAGTGGCCCCGGTGCAGATTCCCATCGGCGCTGAAGCATCCTTTAAAGGTGTGGTGGACATGGTTTCCATGAAAGCGCTGACCTTTGAGGGAGACGGAAAGAAAGTTAATGAAGGGGATATCCCCGCCGATCTTGCCGACACCGTGGAAAATTACCGGGAAAAGTTAATTGAAGCGGTGGCTGAAAGTGACGACGACCTGCTGATGAAATATCTGGAAGGGGAGCCGCTCAGCGATGAGGAAGTAGTTTCCGGATTGCGCAAAGGTATTCTCACCGGCAGTATTGTCCCGGTTCTTTGCGGCGCCGCCACAGAAAATATCGGTACTCAGCCGTTGTTGGACATGATTGTTTCCGCCTTCCCGTCTCCGGCAGATGTGGCGGAAGTAATAGCTACGAAAGCAGGCAGCGAAGAAGAAGTCGCTGTAAAAATAGATCCCAATGGGCCGGTTTCTGCGTTGGTATTTAAAACCTTTGCCGATCCCTTTGTGGGTAAGATTTCTTATTTCCGAGTCTATTCCGGAACATTAAAAGGCGACAGCCAATTGCATAACTCCAGCAAGGATAAGGGAGAACGGTTAGGGCAGGTCTTTACCATGTTGGGTAAAAACCAGATTAACCTGGATCAGGTTCCCGCCGGCGATATTGCCGCCGTTGCCAAACTGCAGTCTACAGCCACCGGAGATACACTGTGCGAAAAGAGTGTCGCTGTGGAGTTTGCTCCCATTGCATTCCCGGAACCGGTAACCACATTTGCGGTGGAGCCCAAAAAGCAGGGTGAGGAAGACAAGGTGGCCGCCGGTTTGGCCCGTTTCCTGGAGGAAGACCCCACATTCCGCATGGAACGCAACACCGAGGTAAAGCAAACATTGATTTCCGGTATGGGTGAGCTTCATCTGGAGATCATCACCAGCCGACTGGCCAGTAAGTTTGGCGTGGAAGTAGATTTATTGGCGCCTAAAATCCCCTATAAAGAAACTATTCGCGGTACCGCCAAGGTGGAAGGAAAGCACAAGAAACAGTCGGGTGGACGTGGACAGTTCGGTCATGTCTGGATTGAATTCTCACCGCTGGAGTCCGGTCAATATTTTGAGTTTGAGGATAAAATCTTCGGGGGTGCGGTACCCAAACAATATATTCCCGCTGTGGAAAAAGGTTTGCGCGAAGCCATGGAGTCGGGCATTCTGGCCGGCTATCCCGTGGTGGATATTAAGGCTACACTTTACGACGGTTCTTATCATAACGTGGATTCTTCGGAAATGGCCTTTAAGATTGCCGCCAACCTGGCCTTTAAAAAAGGGGCGGAACAGGCCCAGCCTGTCTTGCTTGAGCCGGTAATGTATGTGGAGGTAACGGTGCCGGATCAGTTTATGGGCGATATCATGGGTGATATGAACAGCCGCCGCGGACGCATCCTTGGTATGGAGCCCATTGACGGGCTACAGGTGGTAAAAGCCAATGTGCCCATGTCGGAAATGCTTAAATACGCCATTGACCTGCGGTCCATGACCCAGGGGCGCGGCTCCTTTACCATGAAATTTGACCGCTATGAAGAAGTGCCGGCTCATACCGCCGAACAGGTGATAGCCGAAGCCAAAGCGGAAAAAGCAGAAGTCAGCTAAGAAAATTAGAGAGAGAGCAAGCGCGTGGCGCTTGCTCTTTACACTTAAGAGTAGAAGTGTGGACGCATGTATTTGTGCACATTTGCCCACAATTATGAATAGACTATAGCCAAGCTAAGAGCATGGAGGGGTACTATGAGTAAAACAACCATTGCCGTCCTGCATGGCGGCCGTTCCGGGGAACATGAAGTTTCACTGCGTTCCGCCGCGTCCATTATGGACGGGTTGCGGGATGTTGGCCAGTACGAAGTTTTACCGGTATTTATTTCCCGGGAAGGAATCTGGACGCTGGAAGGGGTCCGGGTGGCAATACTGCCGGAACCGGGCATTGGAGGCTTATATGTTCTGGAGGGAGAAAAGGCAGGAGAGGTAATTCCGGTGGATGTGGTATTCCCGGTCTTGCACGGTACATACGGCGAAGACGGCACGGTGCAGGGCCTGTTGGAATTGGCACGGATACCCTATGTGGGGGCCGGAGTTCCCGGCTCCGCCATCGGTATGGATAAGATATTAATGAAGGCCGGGCTTTTGGCAGCCGGCTTACCGGTGGGGCCATATCTCTGGTTTACCGTGGCCGACTGGGAGGAGAATAAAAAACAGCTTTTAAAACAGATTGAAGAAGAGTTGGCTTTTCCCTGTTTTGTAAAGCCGGCTAATCTGGGCTCCAGTGTGGGAATATCCAAAGCTTATGACAGTGCACAACTGGAGAAAGCCATAAACGAAGCGCTGCAGTATGACCGGCGGGTGTTGGTGGAAAAGATGCTTACCGGCTGTGAGATTGAGTGCAGTGTACTGGGCAATGACCGCCCGGAGGCCTCGGTTCCCGGTGAAATCATCCCCTGTAACGACTTTTATGATTACAGTGCCAAATATCTGGACGATAACTCCGGTTTGGAGATCCCGGCAAAACTGGCCCCGGAGACCATAAAAAAGGTTCGGGAGATGGCGGTACAAACATTTATTGCGCTGGACTGTGCCGGACTGGGCCGGGTGGACTTTTTTGTGGATGAAAAAACCGGAGAGATGTGGATTATAGAAATAAACACCCTGCCCGGCTTCACATCCATCAGTATGTATCCAAAACTGTGGGAAGCATCGGGGATTTCTTTCAATGAATTATTGCAGAAGCTGGTAAAACTGGCCTTGGAGCGCTTCTCCCAGAAGGAAAGATTAAAGACCACATTTGATCCGTCCTGAAGACAGAGGTGAGAATATGAAAAGATTGGGGTTTTTACTCCTTTTTTTAGTCCTGTTGTGGACAGGCACTGTCCATGGTGTGGACATGGTTTCACCGACGGAGATGGTGGAGGAAGCAGAGTTTATTCTGGCCGGTGGCGTTATAGAAGTGAGCGATGCTGATATCCCGGAATTGTTGGTGGAAGTGGATACTGTTTACCGGGGAGATATAGGCGCTGCCGTGCTGAGAATCCCCCTGACATCTTCCGGCCAATTCAGACAAGAGCCGGAGATTCCCCAGGCCCAAGAGCGCCTGATAATGTTTTTTTCTTTAAACGAAGCGGGACAGCTAACACCCATGGCTGATTTAAATTGGGCCGGCTTTCTGGAAGAGGAGAGGGTTACCCGTCTTTTTATGGGTGCCCGTTATCATAACTGGGATGAGAGCCAATATATTACGGCGTATAATGAATTTCTGGCAGAAAGCGAGCCAAAAAAAATCCCCTCCGCCCAAACTGACCAAGGGGAGAGGGAACAAGAGAGGGCCCCCACGCAACGGCCGGGAGAAGTGGCCCCGTCACTTTTTTTGATGCTGGCAGGGGTTGCCGTACTCCTGTTAGTCTTTCAGGCAAGAATTAAAAAAACACAACGCTAGTACTCCAAAAAGACATTAAGTTCGCTGATGGGATCCTGGCTGTCTATTTGCAGCCAATACACATAAAGATCGTCATGCCAATAATAATGATCCTTTCCCATTCCGGTAACATAGTAGATGGTTTTACCCGCGGCTTCAAAAACGTCTTCTTCCCGGAAGACGTCGCTGGTGGGCAATTCCTGTACCATCAGCTGCATCAACTTGGTTGCTTCCTCCACATCGGGAGATACAGATACCCAAAGCACTCCTTCGGCATTTTCGCCTTGATAAATGGCCACCACTCCGTCATCCAGAGGGAAATCGTTGCGGTGCAGCCGCAGTATTTCCCACATGGCCCGGTCCCCACTGTAGGAGTCGACCAACTCCATTTCTGCCGTCTGCTGCGGCAAATCCGGCAGGTCAGAGCTTTCTTCGGCAATTTGCTGATCCTGTTCAGCCTGGTTCTGTTCTGCCGCAGCTGGCTGTTCTGGCTCAGCCTGCTCTGGGCTACCCTGATACAAAACCAGAAAAACTCCCACCACAAGTACAACTAAAGCGGTAAGTATAAATTTCCGTGGCATACTAACCCTCCTTTTCCGCTATGATATGTGTGATATATTTCACCTATATAATACTATCCTGCCAAAACCTTCTCCTGCTTGTCCTTTATGGTAAAGTGTAGTAAAATATATTATTAGCTAAACATATATGGAAACAGGGTTTGCTGATGAAAGGGGATTACAGTATGGCAGAACAAGGAACTTTTCGAGTTAAAAAAGGCCTGGCAGAGATGCAAAAGGGCGGTGTTATCATGGATGTCACCACTCCTGAACAGGCTAAGATTGCAGAAGAAGCCGGTGCTGTGGCCGTTATGGCCCTGGAACGCGTACCTGCAGATATTCGTGCCGCAGGGGGCGTGGCCCGCATGGCTGATCCGGATATAATTGCCCGCATTATGGACGTGGCCACTATTCCCGTGATGGCCAAGGCGCGTATCGGGCATTTTGTGGAAGCGCAGATTTTAGAAGCACTGGGTGTAGACTATATTGACGAAAGCGAAGTGCTTACGCCGGCAGATGATGAATTTCATATCAACAAGCATGATTTCACCGTGCCTTTTGTCTGTGGAGCCCGCAATCTGGGCGAAGCTTTGCGCCGTATCGGTGAAGGCGCAGCCATGATCCGCACCAAAGGCGAGCCGGGTACCGGCAATGTGGTGGAAGCCGTACGGCATATGCGGATGATGATGATTGAAATCCGCAAGCTAATTAATACTCCCGATGATGAGCTGATGACCTTTGCCAAAAATATTGCCGCACCTTATGAGCTGGTGCGCCAGATTAAAGAACTGGGCCGGCTGCCGGTGGTGAATTTTGCTGCAGGCGGCATTGCTACTCCGGCGGATGCGGCGTTAATGATGCAGCTGGGCTGTGATGGTATTTTTGTGGGCTCCGGCATCTTTAAATCCACAGACCCCCAGGGCCGGGCCAAAGCCATTGTAGATGCGGCACTGCATTATGATGACCCCAAGCTGTTGGCCGACGTTTCCCGTGGGTTGGGCGAGGCCATGCCCGGCCTGGAGATTTCCGGCATTCGCCCGGAAGAGCGGATGCAGGAACGGGGCTGGTAGTTAATGAAGATTGGCGTTCTCTGCCTGCAGGGTGCGGTGCGCGAGCATGTGGCTGCTCTGGAAAAGTGCGGTGTGGAAGTGGCGTGCGTTAAAAAGAAAGAGCACTTTGCCGATCTGGACGGTTTGATTATTCCCGGCGGTGAAAGTACCACCATCGGCAAGCTAATTGACCGCTATGATTTGGCTTCTTCCATTCAAGGCCTCATTGAACAGGGTAAGCCGGTGTACGGCACATGTGCGGGAATGATTCTTTTAGCAAGGAAAGTTGAGGGTTCAGACCAGTTTTTGCTGGGCCAGATGGATATTTGTGTGGAACGTAATGCCTTTGGTCGGCAGCGGGAAAGCTTTGAGGCAGACTTGCCTATAGCCTGTCTGGGAGATGAGCCGTTTCGTACCGTATTTATCCGGGCGCCCCTGATCACCCAATACGGCAAAGATGTGGAAATTCTGGCCACCTGTGATGATCGGGTGGTGGCGGCGCGACAGGGTAATATTCTGGTGAGTTCCTTTCATCCCGAACTTACAGACGACCACCGTATGCACCTCTATTTTGTTAAGATGGCTAAATAATATAAACTGTGCTGAAGAGAAGGGTATATCACCCTTCTCTTCTCTATAAAGGGAAGAGGAGAACAGAGTTTGACGTGGAACTATTCATATGGTGAATAATATGCGCGAAAGAATACTTTTTGATCTATTGGTACCAGGCTCGGAGAAAAAAAGGCTGCAAAAGCCCGCCAAAGTTTTTGCTCCTCTGCCTGTTGTGGAACAACCCCAAACTATAGCCGCTCTGTCCAAAGATGTATTAGACTGCGCTCAATGTGGGCTGCGTAGCCAGGCCACTCAGGTAGTATTTGGAGAGGGTAACCCCGATGCCGACTTACTCTTTGTGGGAGAGGCACCGGGTGCAGAGGAAGATGCACAGGGGCGCCCCTTTGTGGGTGAGGCGGGGAAGCTTTTAAATAAGATTCTGGCCGCCGCTGAGATTTCCCGTGAGGAAGTATATATTACCAATGTGGTTAAGTGCCGCCCCCCTAAAAACCGGACGCCAAACCCGGATGAAGCGGCAGCCTGCAGCGAACATCTGCAAAAACAAATCGCTCTGCTAAAACCACGCATAGTAGTATGCCTGGGTTCTTTGGCCACCCAGGCGTTAATCGACCCCCAAGCCCGTGTCAGTGCGGTGCGGGGCCGGTGGTTTACAAAAGACGGCCTGCAAATGATGGCCACGTTCCATCCCGCCGCCCTGCTACGTGATCCGTCACGCAAGCGACCGGTTTGGGAAGATATTCAAAAAATCAGAGATGCATACCGTCTACATTCGTAAAGGAGGTACGAAGCCTATGCCCCGCGTTCTTGTGGTAGATGATGAAAAAACCATTGTTAAAGGCTTAAAGTTCAATCTGGAAAAGGAAGGGTATGAAGTGCTGGTGGCCTTTGACGGTGAAGAGGCCCTGCGGGTTTTTAACGAGGAAAGCCCGGATTTAATAGTGCTGGACTTAATGCTGCCCAAGCTGGATGGTTTTGAGGTTTGCCGCAATATCCGCAAAACCAGCGATGTGCCCATAGTTATGCTTACAGCCCGGGGTGAGGATATCGATAAAATCCTGGGCCTGGAGTTGGGTGCCGATGATTATGTTACCAAACCTTTTAATCCTAGGGAACTGGCCGCCAGAGTTAAGGCTATTATGCGTCGCTCACAGTCTTCCTCCGGAGATTCCGGCAATCTGCAGGTAATTCGTCTGCAGGATTTACAGATTGATTTATTCCAGCACAAGGTCCGGGTCCGGGATAAAGAAGTGGATCTTACCAGCAAAGAGTTTGCTCTGCTGAGTTTAATGGCCAGTCATCCCGGCCGCGTTTTCAGTCGCGAGAAACTGCTGGAACATGTCTGGGGCTATGATTACTACGGTGATGCCCGAACTGTGGATGTGCATATTCGTCATCTGCGGGAAAAGATTGAACCGGATCCCGGGCACACCACAGTTAATTTTAACGGTTTGGGGAGCCGGGTACAAATTCCGGGAGGCTAAAAATGGTTAACAGCATCCGTACCAAACTGACCGCCACATATGTTATTTTAATGTTGGCGGTCATGGTACTGACTTCTTTTTTTCTCCACAGCCTTCTTGAACAATACTATATAGACCATCAGTACGAAACTGTGTCCCGGGCCGCCATGCCCATTTCGGAGTTGGCGGGCAGTTATTTGCGGACAACGCCGGATGTGGTTACCATCTCTAATCTGGCCGAAGGGTTTGCCCAGCAAATTAATGCCCGTGTACTGATAACCGATCACCGCCAGCGGGTACTGGGGGATTCTTTGCGTGTGGGGGGAATGGTGGGCTCCACCCTGGAGCGTGAGGAGATAGAGGCGGCCCTGGAGGGGGAAGAGGGGCGCAGCGTCCAGTTTTCCCAGCAGTCCCAGCAATGGGTGATGCAGGTTGCCGTTCCTATCTACAGTGAAGAAAATATTGTGGGAACCGTTTTTATCTCCACATCTTTGGCCTTTATCTATCAGGTACTGGGCGATATCAGCCGACTGCTACAGATTGCCACGGTCCTTTCGCTATTATTTGCGGCGCTAATCGGAATTTATCTGGCTCAGCGCCTGACCCGTCCCATTGAAGCTTTGACCGGCGCCACCGAACAGATGGCCCGCGGAGACCTGTCACAGCGGGTGCCGGTCCGTTCCAAGGATGAAATTGGCCGCCTGGCTAAACAGTTTAACAACATGGCGGAAAGGCTGCAGGAAATGACCCGTCAGCTGCGGGAGTTTGTGGCCAATGCGTCCCACGAAATGCGGACACCGCTCACATCCCTTAACATTCTGGTTAAGTCCATGCGCGAATATCCGCTGGAGGAAGAGGAGCGGGAGGAATTTCTGGAAGATATAGACCAGGAGTTGGAGCGGATGATTCGCTTGGTGGAAAGCCTGCTGGATCTTACCCGGCTGGACCGGTTGGCGGCAGAAGACACGGTGGCCATGGCCGATCTGGTGCCCACAGTGGTCAATACTCTGGAAATGCTGAAAAAGAAAGCCCTGGAAAAAGAGATTTCCCTTGATTATACGGTTCCGGAGGAAACGGCACCGGTTTTTGCCGTTTTGCATCAGATCAAGCAAGTGGTCTTTAATCTTGTAGATAATGCCATTAAGTATACTCCTGCCGGCGGACAGGTGCATGTTTCCCTGAAACAGGACCCCAATTGGCTGGTATTGACTGTGGCTGATACCGGAATAGGCATTCCGGCTGAGCACCGGGAAAAAGTTTTTGAGCGCTTTTACCGTGTGGACAAGGCCCGTTCCCGTGAGGCAGGCGGTACCGGACTGGGCTTATCAATTGTGTATGAAATTGTCCAGCGCCATGGCGGGCAAATTTTCGTAGAGGATAATGATGACGGCATCGGTTCCCGTTTTGTAGTGAAACTGCCTTTAATTCCAGAAGCAGAGGCTGCTCAGTCTGTTAATAAAAATTAAAACAGAATTAAAGGAACTTCCCAAAATAGGCGTTATAATAGACGTAGTGCATATTAAGCCGAGGTGTATTCATGCAATTTTTTAAGGGACAAACAAAGTTAATGATTATAATAATGGCCCTGGGTGTATTATTGGGAGGCTGCAGTGGCCGCAACACAAGCAATGGGGACCCAGTGGAGCCCATTGCCCCCGGCGTGGAAAAAGGAGAAGCGCAGGCTCTGCAGGGTGGATTTTACGTGAGAAGCAGTGATGTGCAAATCCGTGATCTTGCTGTGACCAGAAGCGGCCCTCTTACGCTGGTGGCCACCGCATCACGGGGTGTATACCTTTTGGAGGGCGATGGGAATTTAAGCTGGGAGATGGCCATGAGCAGCGAACCGCTGGTAACTTATCTGGAGCCGGAGGGGCGTTATCTGGCTGTAGGTACCGCCGGAGGAAAGCTCTTAATCATGGACCCGGACCAAACTGAGCGGGCCACAAAAAGTTTAGACGGACCTGTGGACCTGATTTCTGTTTCCGGGGACGGAGAAAATATTTTAATCAGGGTTTCCGGCAAAGAAAAAGAAGAAGCAAAAGAGCCGGATACTTTACTGCTGTTAAACAAAGAGGGAGAAGTACAATGGGAAAAAACATTCCCTGCAGTACTGGATGCCAAAATTGCCGGCAGAGGCAATGATGTTTTTATCAATTGGCTGGAAGACGATGAACCGGTGTTGGGCGTATTCTCCATTGACGGCGAACCCCTTTGGGAGCGTGCCGGGCAGAATCTGATGAGCCTGGATAGCGAAGCTTCCATGCTGTTTAGCGCCAGGGAAAATCAAGTGTTCCGCTATAACAGAAGCGGTACCGAGAATTGGAGCTATGAAGCAGAGGGCACCGTAAACAGGATTATTCTGGCCCGGGACGGCTCCCGCCTGGCCTTGGTCATTACAGATGAAGCCACGCAAAATCAACAACTGCTTTATCTTAATGCAAATGGGGAGAAACTATGGAGTGTACGGCTGCCCGATGAGTCTAACGTGGTTTTATCTCCTAACGGACGACAGGTTATCGTTTCCTCCTGGCGTCAGTACCGGGATGATTCCACCCACGTGATAACTTATAACCAGGATGGTGAGGAAATAAACAGCCTGGGGGTTGCCGGCCGCGCAGAGAAAATGGTTCTTGCCGACCGCACTTCCGTGTTGGTGTTGGGTCTGGAGGACGGAAGGGTCTACTACCTGAGCATACAGGACCAATCCGTGCAGCAGTCGGACGTGGTGCAGGAAATGGAGAAGACCGTGGAGGATTATTATAATCCGGTGAGCTTTACTCGGGGCGAAGGGGAAAGCTTAATCACTCTGTTTTTCTACGATGAAAATGCCAGCAATCTGATTCCCGTTACCCGCCGTATCAAGCGGACTTCTTCCCTTTTGCGCTCCAGCATCGATGAGTTAGTCCGGGGCCCTGTCCAGGGTAGTCGCCTGAGCCGTACCATCCCCAAAGATGCACAAGTAGGAGTTTCTGTGGAAGAGGGTACGGTGCAGCTGGATTTGCCAGCCCAACTGGATGAGATGGCCGGCAGCACTTTTATCACCGGCGTTTTGGATTCCCTGCTTTTTACCGTTAGCCAGTTTCCCACCGTTGAGCAAGTGCGCTATACTGTGGACGGCCAGGAGCAGGAATTTTTCGGACAGGAAGGAATGGCCATTGATGAACCTTTTGCGTCCCGGCGCTTTGGGCGCCAGGAAGGAGAACGGCTGATTTTTGCTCCGGCCCAATCCGGCGACAGGTATTACCTGCGTATGACCACCAACGAGTTCTTACCTTTAAGAGACCGGGCTTTGATTGAGACGCTGGTACGTTATGTGTTAGCCGAAAGCCAGCCATTCTTCTCTTACAATCTGGAACTGCAGGATGTAACCATTGAGAACAGCGTTGTGCACGTGGACCTGGCCCAACCCATAAGACGGCATCTGGGAAATGATGCAGAGTCCGCTGCCAGGGCCGCCATGCTCCGCGATGCCATCAGCCTGACAATCGCTGAAAATGCGTTTTACTCACAGATACAAATAACAGTGGACGGAGAAATACCGCAAACTTCTCAGTTATATCTGCCGTGGAGCAGTGTTATTTCACGGCCGTACTTTGTTAATCTGGAAGATTAAGCACAAAAAACCCGTGTTTAAGGCCGGCCTGCTTGCAGGCTGGCCTCTATTTCGATATAATAATGGAAAAAAGTGAAAGAGGT